>QIMC01000407.1 GCA_003232185.1 Flammeovirgaceae bacterium
CAGTTGATCATTTACAAGATTATTTGGATGAATATGCCTATCGGTTTAATCGCAGTGCCATGAATGGAGCTATCTTTGATAATTTGTTGACCAGGGCAGTCAGACATAGCCCTGCCCCGTATAAATATAACCATAGATTAAGTGCCTAATTCAATAGATCGATTTACTAATAAGCCATCGTACCGTTTCCCCTGGCATGAAGTTAACGAGAACTGATATTATAGACGAAATTTAGGATCGCATGAAAATGTTAGAATTAGGCCAACGAAAATTTACCCAAAAGAGCATTCTAGGGGCTGCTGGAATCTTACTAGGTGATTGTTATGCACAGGTGGTTAATGAACCGGAAGTTAATCTCAGAAAAATCTCTAAGACTGATACGCACGTTCACTTTTTCGACCTCCAAATGCTACACAAGCTAAAAATATTGCTTTACCCTAAACCGGTTGGTCCTTTTATCAAAGGACAATTGTACCTATGCCTTTTGACAATTGGTATGCTAACTTTTTTCTCATGCAGCAAGCAACAAACTGAATTCTATTTATCCCCAACTGGTAATGATAAGAATTCGGGTTCAAAAACCCAGCCTTTCGCCAATCTGGAAAGAGCCAGAGATGCTATAAGAGACGCAAAGGACAATAATGAGGAATCATCTAACCTCGTATTTAAGGTTTACTTAAGAGAAGGTGATTATTCAATTTCTTCTTCTTTCATGCTCGATGAACGAGATTCAGGCACCGATTCAATTCCGGTATGAGAAAGTCACCATTCATGGCGGACATGCATTGCCGTCTGACAAATTCAAGCCCGTTTCAGATCCTTCAATTCTGAATCGACTTCCCAATGAATCTCGTAACCATGTACTGCAAATAAATCTAAAAGATATGGGTATTACAGAGTATGGTACCATAGTCCAAACAGGCATGGGTTTTCCAGCGGTAGCGCCAACCCCTGAGCTGTTTTTTGAAGGCGAGGCTATGTCCGTAGCAAGATGGCCAAACACTGGTTATAAGAACATAGCCGAAATTGTAGATCCAGGTAGTGACCCGCGTAATTATCAACCAGATATTCTTCCCGGTGCAAGATATTACGTTCCTCCGGAAAAGCGCGATGGATTTGTATTTAACTATTTAGGGGATAGACCAAATCGATGGACCAATGCTGATGACGTTTGGCTGTTTGGGTTCTGGTATTGGGATTGGGCAGATGGGATTGTACAGATATCGAAAATTGATACCCTTAAAAAAGAGATTTCAACCCTTCAGGCCAGTTGGTATGGCGTTCGTAAAGACCAGCGTTTTTATGTATTCAACCTCCTGGAGGAGATCGACAGTCCGGGTGAATGGTACCTGGATAGGAAAACTGGTATTTTATATTTTTACCCACCTACCGAAATTGAAAATACAGACATTAAACTTTCAATGTTGAAGGATCCTCTGGTAGTGATGACCGGTACCGACAATATTCGGTTTGAAAATATCATCTTTGAAGTGAGCCGGGGTCACGGAGTGCAAATAATTAGTGGAAGAAATAACCTGATAACAGGCTGTACCTTCCGGGAACTTGGACGAAAAGCCGTGGTTATTAGAAACGATGAGCTAAAGAGCGATGACCCCGCAACAGATGGAGGGTTTAACAATGGTGTCCGAAATTGTGAGATATATGATACTGGAAAAGGAGGCATAGTCATCAGTGGCGGGGATAGAGAAACGCTATCGCCCGGGGGTAACTTTGCTGAAAACAATCATATTCATGATTACTCACGTCTGCAAAAAACCTACAGCGAGGCCATTCAGTTATATGGTGTAGGCAATAGAGCTTCCAATAATTTAATTCATGATGCACCCCATTCGGCGATAACGTTCAGCGGGAATGACCACATAATTGAATACAATGAGATACACCATGTAAACGTGGAGGTTGATGATGCCGGGGCAGTCTATTCTGGCCGGGACTGGACTTATAGAGGTAATATAATTCGCTATAATTTCTTCCATCATATCGAAGGATTGCAAGGGCGGGTAGGTGTGTTCGGCATATATCTGGATGATGCAATGAGCAGTGTAGAAGCGTATGGTAATATATTCTACAAAGTAGCCCGTGCATTTCACATTGGCGGGGGCAGAGACCACAAAATTCACAATAATATAATAGTGGATTGTATAGAATCGATGCAATACGATGATCGGGCATACCGTCTAGATTCCTGGTTTGCCGGTCATATGGACCCTGATAAGGGTACATTGTTCCTTCAACTGCGAAAGGTTCCCTATCAAAGCGAGGTCTGGAAAACGCGATACCCAAAATTGGCGGTTATTCTTGAACAAAACCCAGGTTATCCAAGCGGTAGTATTATAGAAAACAACCTACTATATCGCACCCAACCGTTTATGTTGGCTGATATCGTTAAAGAAGAAAGTACTATTAGGAATAATTTGTTGTTAGACCCTGAAGACAATCCCGGATTTGTTGATATTGAAGCACTTGATTTTAGGCTAACAACGGATGCTTTAATCTATCAAAAGTTAGAAGGATTTGAGGAAATACCATTTGATAAAATTGGTTTAACCAATGAAGATTTTTGATCAGTGGGGTGACACTAGTCGATGATCCTTTTTTTCAAAAACACCACTTTGAGACATTATAGGAGCTGCCTGTTTGGAGCTTCCAAATGTAATTTTATTATAATTAGATGAGCTGGGAAATCAAAGTTTCTAAAAGGAGAAACAAGTGGCTGATGTGGCTGGTTACGGTTTGTATTAGTCTTTTACTGATGGAAGGAGGGGCTATTCTTATGGAAAAGATAGTCCAGAGCTATTTTGCCGACAAGGCCTATGCCTCAGGACAAACGCCTTATGTAGATTATGAAAATAACCTCCCATTATTCGATATGCAGTCTTTGAACGAAGGCCCAACCTACGTTCGGACCATTTACCATCCGTTTGTCTCCAGTCAGCTGCAATTTCCCTATAATAAATCAGACAGCACCATTCGCATATTTTGCCTGGGGGGATCAGCGGCAATGGGATGGCCACATGATTTATCCCTGAGCTATCCTGCTTTTCTTCAGCACAAATTAGAAAAGGTATATCCTAATCGAAAGATTGAAGTTATCAATGCCGGCGCTTCTACCTATGCCAGCTATAGGATAAAGACCCTGTTTGACGAAATTGTGAATTACCAACCAAATCTAATACTGCTTTACACGGGGAATAATGAATTTCTTGAGAGAATTTTATATGAAAAGGATGGAATTTTGTTAAATCCTTGGCGTAGTATCGCCACCATTCGGATTCTTCATCGTGCCAAAGAGAGACTTTTTAAACGAAAACACGTTATTGACATTGCTTCCTACCAGCCCACCTTTATGATCGATATTGCCCTGGGAAATTCCTCCCAACTGAAGACATCCTCTGAACAACTGTTACAAGTAAAAGCTCACTATCGCCATAATATTTCACAGATGGTACAACAAGCAAAAGATCTAAACATTCCGATAGCGCTTCTCAATGTGCCAGTAAACCAAAAAGATTGGATACCACATGCCTCCATTCATGAAGAGGGTATTGATATTCATGCCTGGAGAAGACATTATAGAAAAGCAATAGAAGCTTATGAGCAGAATAATTTTGTGGCGGCGATTCAAGCCTTTCGGAATAGTATTAATTTGGATTCCTCCTATGCAAAATCATACTACTATCTTGGAAAGTCTTATCTGTCAATGGAGATGAAAAAACGTGCAAAAGATGCATTTCTAAAAGGGTTGGAAGAAGATGGTTACCCTTTCAGGGCTTTGCATGACTTCAATCAAATCCTAGAGGATATTTCCCTTAGCAAGGCGGTACCTTTGGTGGATCTAGTTGAATGTCTTGAATCAATCGCTCAAAATGCCATCATTGGAGAGGATGTGCTGGTGGATCATGTGCATCCTACGGTAGCAAGCAATGAAAGAATAGCTCAAACCGTATTAGCTACTTTGCATGAAGCGGATATCCTTCCCAAATTGCAAGCAACCGATGTATACTCAGTACAAATGACCATACCAAAGGAAGACGTTAAACCTTTATCATTGATACGGCATCTTTTTTTGATCTATCAGGTATTATTACAGTTCGACAAATTAGGGGAACTTGACAGTCAGCTTCAAAAACAACCCGACTCTATCAGGCGAAGTACAAATTACCTGCTGCTCAAGGATCAACTTAGTCGGTATATTAAGGTTGTAAACCCTTACAGAAAGCTAATTAGTACCAAGGAATTGGGTTTGACGGATAGTTTGTACACCCCGAAAGAAATACAGATAATTTTAGAAGATTACTATCAGAGTTGTCGAAATAACCTTACCCACAATATGTCAAATGAAGTATTTCAACAGTTCATTCCCAATTAAAAATATCGCCCACATTATCGGTTGGATTTGCCTGCTGGAGTTAACGACCAGCTTGATAAGCTGTACCGTTCAAGAGCAGCTTGATGGCTGGGAACATCACTTGCCGGAATTATGTTCCTTTTCCTCACCACGACCGGTCGAGCTTACCGGTGATGGTATCCTTGATATTATTATTGGTGCAGGGAGGGCTGAATTTGCACCCACTGATTCTGCGATATTGGCTTTCGATGGCAAAAGTGGCGAATTGTTATGGCAAACTCCCGGTTGGGATCAAATGGTAGGCTCGGCCATATTTTTGCACATTGATAGTGACGGTATTGAGGACATCATAATTGGAGGCCGTCGCGGGCAGCTTTATGCATTGAGTGGGGAAAGTGGAGAAATTCTGTGGAGCTATTACCAAAGATCCGATTTAATGAGGGCACAACAAAGCGATTCTAACCTAAGCAATTTTTATATTCCTCAGATCATTCCGGACCAAAATGAAGACGGACTGGAAGACCTTTTGATCACACACGGAGGTGATGCCATGAAACACCCGCTGGACCCGAATCGTCCTCAAGGTCAAATAATAGTAATCAGTAGTCAGGATGGACAAACCTTGGCCAGGGTTGGTACCCCCGATAGTGCGGAGATCTATATGTCTGCTCTTTGTGCGGACCTAAATGGGGATGGAAGATTAACGGTACTCTTCGGTACTGGTGGCGAAGGTTTCGAAGGAAATTTCTATCGAGTGCCGTTGGAAGATATCTTGGATGGGAGTATGCAGAACCTAAAACTATTGGTTGCAGGACAGGGACGGGGCTTCATCTCCCCCCCCGTTTTGGCGGATATTAATCACGATAATATATTGGATATTGTGGTAAATGCAGTTGAGGGAAAAACAGTTGCTGTCGATGGTAATAATGATTCCATTTTGTGGCAGGTGGAAGTGCCTGGCACAGAAGTTTATAGTTCAATAGCCGTTGGCAATTTCACTGGGGATGCGACCCCTGATTTCTTTACCAATTTCGGAGTTGGTGTTTTTCCCAATGTAGAAGCTTCAATTCAACTCTTGATCGATGGGCAAAAAGGTGAAATCGTATTTCATGATTCATTGGGATACCTGCAAATAGGTAGCCCACTAAGTGCGGATCTTAACAAGGACGGCTATGATGAAGCCATTTTGACCATCAATGAATCAGAAGAAGCCATGGCATCGGGGTATTTTGTGAGCCTATTCGGTGCGTCCAACAAATTGGTGGCGTTTGATTTTCAAAGTCATGAAGTATATACTTTAATGGGACCGTATAAGGGGATCAATGCGGCGTCAACACCCTGGATAGGGGACCTCGACCAAGATAATCTAATGGATATTGTTTATAGCTATATGATAGACACGCTAAAATATAAGCCTTTTAACGGGATGAAAATCCACCGGCAAGAATTGGATATCTCTCTTGATGAGTGCGAAATCTGGGGTAGTTACATGGGTAGTAATTATGATGGGATTCTAATAACTAGATAATTTTATGTCAGGACCAACAGTATCTGATAACGTATTTGAACGTAATCCCAAGAAAACCATGGGTTTGGTGATCATACTGACTATTGCTCTGGTTGACTTTATTGCTGGATGGGTAGCAATCCCCAATGATTTGCATGATTTTAGGACCAGTCATCCATACTACCATCATGGTTTGCTTTCACTTCAATATTCCCAAACACAATGGGGCCCAATTAATTACCAAGTTTATACATCTTCTTTGGGGTTCAGGGATTTTGGAAAAAGAGAGATACCGCTGGCTTCCAATCAATATCGGGTGGTTTTGATGGGTGACTCACATACTGAAGCGGTTGGAGTAAAATTCGAAGAAAGTTTTGCAGGGAGATTACATTCGGCTATGGATTCATTAGGAGTACAAATCCTTAATGCAGGCGTAGTAAGTTATAGTCCTAAACTCTATTACCTGAAAACCAAATACCTATTGGAGAAAGTGGGGTTGCAGTTTGATGCCTTGTTTGTTTTTATAGACATATCCGACATACAAAACGAATTTGCATATGAAAAATTCGAACCTAAAAACAAAAATTGGATAACCATTTCTGTTGACAATATCAATCTTTTCCTTCGTCGAAGATCATTTATTTACTACGGGTTGAAGAAATATTATCAAGATAGCCAGAGAACCGCATTTTATAACGCAATTTCCAACAATCAAATCAAGCATAACAATACAGTTGATATTTATCACGATTTCTTTTCTGACTTCGATGATAAGTTACTCATGAGTAATCCGGAATTTCATACGACACTTACTGAATGGTATTCCGATAAATCCCTGTATGAACGTTGGGGTAAAAAGGGAGTTTCACTGATGACACACCATATGAAACAGTTGGTAAAGCTTTGTAAGGAACACAATATTGATTTAACAATCTCTGTACATCCCTGGCGAAGAAATGTTCAAAAAGGCAATTCAGAAGACCCACACGTATCATACTGGAGAAGGTTTGCCAATGAGCACCATACGGAATTTATTAATTTCTATCCAGTTTTTATCAATGGGAAAAATGCGGATAGTGTCATTCAGAGGAATTTTCACCTAAAAGATAATCATTGGAATGGGGCGGGACACAACAAAATTTTCAAGAAACTGAGGGAATTTGTAAGCCCCCAAAACCTTTCGACGGATAGTGCTAATTACTTCTACCAGAAAGGGTTAAAGGCATTTGAATTAAACAAATTTGATGTGGCCATTGCAGCCTTTAACCTTGCCTTGGTAGTAAACCCCGAACATGCAAAATCTTATTTGTGGCGAGGCCTTTCGTATCGTGGTCAAGGTCAATTTGATCTTGCTGAATTTGATTTACGGCTTGCCTATAATATGAACGCGGACCTAAGCATGGCAGAAAAAGAAATCCGAAATTTCTCAGCCCAAAAGCAAATATTTCAGCTTTCAAAGGCCATTAATGAGGAGGTCGTAGACACTCTGATTCTTGAAAGGGGCAAGACTTTTTTAGACCTTGGAAATTATGACCAGGCTTATGATGATTTTCTGGCAGCCAATAGAATGAATACGCTTTTGAAGGAACCGTACTTTTACTTGGGGTTAATGGAGCATAGGCAATTCCATAATCCAGGAGGCGCAAATAAGTACCTGAATCGAGCCATCCAAATCGATCCGAACTATGTGGACGCATATCTGGAGCGGATTGCAGTTTTTCGTGCCTTGGGAAATGAATCAAGTGCTGAAGTGGATTTGAAAAAGATTGAAGTCATAAAGTTGGCAATTCCTGATAGCAGAAGTGCCGATAGTATCAGTATTGAATAGAATTTGGACAGGTTTTTTGGTTTGCTATAATTCAACTTGAGAAAATAATATTAACCTTATATGTCATTTGTCAGTGAACCATAACTCAAAAATATTAAAAATAATGCACCGTGGAGCGAGTATTGCTTTTGTCTGGCTTACGTTATTGGTAGCCTGTAATACCACTAAAGAAGAAATCCCTTTGTTTGAATTACTATCACCCGATTACACCGGAGTGGACTTCAATAATATCATCATTGAGAATGATTCCTTGAACACTATGAAGTTTATGTACCTCTACGATGGTGCAGGAGTCGCAGTTGGAGACCTTAACAATGATGGTTGGACAGACTTATTCTTTAGTGGTAACGTGGTCCATAGCAAAATCTACCTCAACAAGACCCAAATGATATTTGAGGATATAAGTTTTGATGCTGGTATCAATGATAGTAGCTGGTGTAATGGAGTATCTATGGTGGATATTAATCAGGATGGTTATTTAGATATTTATGTTTCAGTAAGCCATATTGATCCAAAGCAAGCCGCTCCTAATCTATTATACGTTAATCAAGGAATAGATGAATCCGGGAATCCAAAATTTGAGGAGTTGGCTGAAAAGTATGGCCTGGCCGATACCGGGTACAGCATTCACAGCGCTTTTTTTGATTATGACAGAGATGGTGATTTGGATTTATTCATACTAACTAATGGCCTGCAAGAAGGGCCATCACGCTCAACTCCCCGTGAGGCGGGCCCTGTTGTAGATGGTTCCACAAAAAACACGGACCGCTTGTACCGCAATGAGGGTCCAGATAATGAGGGAAATGTCGCATTCACAGATGTTTCCCGTCAAGCCGGAATTCTAATCGAAGGCTGGGGACTAGGAGTTGCCATAAATGATATCAATCGGGATGGTTGGCCTGACATCTATGTTGCCAACGACTTTCTTTCCAGTGATGTGATCTATATCAATCAAGGTGATGGTACGTTTAAAAATGAAATAGAAAACTATCTCAAACATCAAAGTCACAATGGCATGGGTATTGACTTGGTGGATTTTAACAATGACGCCTTAGTCGACATTATAGAATTAGACATGATGCCTGATGATAATCGTAGACAAAAGTCGATGTTCGGGTCCATTAATTATAACCAATGGCATTTGCGCAGTAGCCTGGGGTATCAAAATCAGTATGTTAGGAACACACTACAAATCAATAATGGCGATGGCAGTTTTAGCGAAATAGGTCAGTTGGCAGGGATATATAAAACTGACTGGAGTTGGGCGCCTCTTTTATTTGATATGGACCATGACGGTTTTCGGGACCTTATGATAACTAATGGTTATCCTAAAGACGTGACAGATTTGGATTATGCCAACTATAGAAATGAAATTAGCATGTTTGGAACGGATTCTATCAAATACCGAAAGCTCTATGGGGCGATGGACCAGATGATGTCCGTAAAAGAACCCAATTATTTATTTCGAAACAGTCATACTCTTAGGTTTGAGGACATATCCACGGCTTGGGGATTTACCAATCCCTCATATTCCAGCGGGGCAGCATACGGGGATTTTGATAATGATGGGGACCTGGACATTGCTATCAGCAATATTAACGATCCAGCTTTTATTTATCGCAACAACACCCAAGAGCTAAATATCACTAACCATTGGAAACGACATTTCATAAAATTGAAGCTTGTTGGAATGGCTCCCAATCTTAATGGACTCGGGGCGAAAGTAACTATCCAGTACATGGATAGTACCGGGTTCAGCATGAAGCAATATCATGAACACAATATCTATCGTGGATATGAGTCTTCGGTTGAACCGATTGTGCATTTTGGGCTGGGAGTTGTGGATAAAATAACACGCTTACATATTGTTTGGCCAGATAGTACCGAACAGCTTTTATTAGATGTTCCCGTTGATCAAGTTTTGACATTATATCAAATAGATGCTCATGAAATTATAGATAAATTGCAACCTGCGAATAGACCCCTTTTTATCGAAACTCATCAACAATCCAACTTGATTTATGATCATAAGGAAATAAACTATGTTGATTTTTATATCACTCCCCTCAAACCCCATAAACATTCACAAAATGGTCCAGGAATGGCTGTTGGCGATGTCGACGGAAATGGTTTAGAGGATTTGTTTATTGGAGGCTCCAGAGATTTTGGGGGTACTTGGTTTATGCAACAAACTTCAGATTCTTTTATTGTAGATTCCATGACTGTGGATCAGCATCATGAAGATATGGGGAGTTTATTGTTTGACGCTGATTTGGATGGAGACCTGGATCTTTATGTGGTCAGCGGTGGAAGCGAGATTGCGGATACGGCAGATTACTACCAGGATAGATTCTACCGTAACGATGGAAAAGGTAACTTCACCCGCGATCTTGAGGCACTTCCTTACATGCCGGGGAGCGGTTCCTGTGTCACTGCTGCGGATTATGATAAAGATGGTGATCTTGATCTATTTGTTGGAGGAAGAATCCTGCCATCTAAGTACCCTTTACCAGCGAGGAGTTATTTGTTGCAAAATGAAAATGGACGTTTTACAGATGTCACAAATGATCATTCCCCGGAACTGAGCCAGGTAGGGTTGGTGACCGCAGCATTATGGACAGATGTTGACCGGGATGGCTGGAAAGACCTTATGATCGTTGGAGAATGGATGCCCATCACTATTTTTCAAAACCAAAAAGGTATCCTTAGAAGCCAGGGTGCCAAGTTTAGCCTGGATGGCGCTGAACCATTCGTCGACACCGGTTTAGAAGGGTGGTGGAATAGTCTGGCTGCCGGGGATTTTGATAAGGACGGTGATATTGACTATGTGGCGGGAAACCTTGGTTACAATACCCGGTTTCAAGCATCCCAAGATCAGCCTGTTCGTATTTATGTCAAGGATTTCGATTTGAATGGCAGCCTGGATGCCGTTATGAGCTATTATATTCAAAACGAAAATTACCCTTATCACCCGAAAGATATGTTAACACGACAGATTCCAGCGATGCAATTACGCTTTCCGTACTTTTCGGATTACGGAAATGCTACTGTTAAAGATCTATTCACTCAACAGGAATTGAAGGATGCAACCGTAATAAAAAGCACCTATTTCGCAACGAGCTATCTTGAAAACCTTGGGAATTGGGCTTTTCGTGTCCACCAGCTACCAATAAGAGCTCAATTTGCGCCTGTATTCGGCTTGCAAGTCATGGACTTTAATGGTGACGGAAATTTAGATATTTTAATGATAGGCAACTCCTATTCCCCAGATGTGCATCAGGGGAATTATGATGCAATGACAGGCCTTTTGTTACTCGGTAATGGGGAAGGGAAGTTTAATGCTATGCCAGGAGCTGAGAGCGGCTTTCATGTGCAAGATGATGCCAAGTCGCTGGTTCGTATGGCTATGGATTCGGGAGGCTATATGGTAGTAGCGGCCAGCAATCAGGGCCCCCTTAAAGCATTCCGTACCCAGGGCATTTCCAGTACTAATATACTGGATACATTTTCTTCGGATTCTTACCTAGAAATCGAAGACATTTCAGGGAACAAATGGATTGAGGAAATATACTATGGATCAGGATATCTCTCCCAAGGTTCGAGGAAATATTTTGTTGGACCCGAAATTAAACGAATTACTGTCATTGATTTTCATGGGAAAAAACGCTTGGTACCTTTTTAGACCAATATATTGCTTTGTCATCGTATGAAAAATATAATATTAATATCACTTGTTGCTTTGATTCTAAGGGGAATTTGTATTTTGCTATTGGAGATTTTACTGTTCAAACCGGAGAAGTAGCCGGCTATGCTCAAATAGATGAACGCAAAAAGGAAAACGATTCCCAAAGTACATCCGCCAATACTAATAATTTACAGGGTAAAATCAATCGCATACACCCTGAAAAGGATGGAAGCTATACCATCCCCAAAGGAAATCACCCAGTTCATTTTAGGCCTCTGATGCCACTCCTAGTTCTCTATTGATTTTTGTTGCAGTTTTCCTGGCCTGTTCAACAAGAACATCAAAGGTAACTGATTTATTCTGTTGGGCTGTAAAAATTGAGAATGTGAGCGAAGCCATAATACCAGAATCCTTACGACCTACCGGAACAGCTATGTTGGTTACTCCAAAAGTTGTTTCACTTTCCCTGATGTCGTAGCCGTCGTTTCTTATAGTGACAATCGTGCTTAAATACTGTTTCCGCTGGGCAGAAGACATTTTGTCGAAATACTTGTCATGTTTTAGGACCTCTAATATTTCTTCCTCATTTAGGAATGATAAAATGACCCTGCCTGAAGTTGTTTTACTCAAATGGAAGAGTCCACCTTCTTCGATAGAAAGAGCCACCGGGTCAGGACTTCTACTGTGTGCTACCACCAACAATTTGTTTCGGTAAAGTGTGCTTAGATGGCAAGATTCTCGCGAATAAGCCGACAGCTGCTCCATTGGGCTATAAGCGGCTTTCTTTAGTCCATCAACCGGAGAATGCCGGTGAGCTAGTTGGTATAGTTTTAATGATAAGTTATATTTTCCAGATTTTAAGTCCCTCTGAACATAGTCCCTTTCTTCAAGGCACAGCAGCATGCGATATATTTCATTGGAAGATCGATTGACTCCTTTGGATATTTCGACTTGTGATTGGGGAATCGCCTGGATCGAAAGAAATTCTAAGATGTCCAGACCCTTATCTAGAGCCGGGGCACTATATTGAGCCATAGTATTTTTTGTTTAAGTAGTCCATACAATCATAAAGTGACATAGTAATTGACATATAATATATTCAAAAATGAAGAATATAATTCAAAAATGAAGAATATTTTCCGTAAAATACCTGCTGGAACCCAAGAGCAAAACTTTGGAGCTGATAGAAAAAGAATTCATTATCAACACGAAACTAGAGACTATGGAATCCCACGATACAGCAAAAATACTGATTATTAACTACTTACTAGTAATTGTCATTACAGTCTGCTGTTTCAACTGGTGTGCCGGACAAGGTGCCGGTGAACTAGACCTGCCAACCATTCAGGCTACCACTATTGAAGCTCCCCCGGATTGGGCGCTCATGCAGCGAAGGCTTATCCATGCAATGGAGGATG
>QIMC01000176.1 GCA_003232185.1 Flammeovirgaceae bacterium
ATTTTACCTCGCACCAACAGGAATACCAAGGAGTAATGCGCGAATACAAATGTTGGGGCTTTGATGGGGCCCTCAATGTAGATCCACTTGGGGTAGATGTAAGAGGTAATGGTGTTAAATATTGTTATACCGTTGATGACGACCCCGTTAATCGGTGGACCGAGCGAAAAAAAGCCGCTTAAACATGCCTTAATGACAAAATTCGGGCGTGAAGGAAAGTTAAGATGAAATCTTCACACAGATTTATGTTAGCTAAAAGTTAAATAATCATTTCCGTCAAAAGTTGATGGAAAAACCATCATGCTAATTCCAGAAATTTCATAACTTTAAGCATAATTTATTGTAATACAACCCAGATCTGGTCTTCTCTTTTTCTTCCTCCTGCGAAAGTCTATACCATTTCAAAGTATAATTTTCAATGGCAGACTTTTTCTTTTTCACTCTACTTCGAAAACGATTCTTTTCTAGAATTGTTCAGTACCGTATTTGTTTATATTCTGATATTAATTTTCAAAACATCAAGTAGATATGCATTTTTTTATTGACCAAGAGAAATTAACGGAACAAGCGGAGGCTGATGCATACGGACCGGACAGTACCGATTCAACAAATAAATACAATATAACATCTAGGTTTCAATTAACTGAAGAGGCAAAGGCGTTTGCGGTACAAGGTTGTATGATGATTGTACAAGAGTCTACAGATGACCCTAACGGTTCTTTGGTAAATTTGATTTTGAAACCATGCTTTCAAGACGGTGTAATAGCAGATGTCAAATATTATGTTTACCGAGGAATTTTAAAGAGTAGCTTGATAAACGGTACAGATATCGCACCGCAGGCTGCCGACAATAATGAATTAATTGCAAGGATATGGGACGAAGCACCTACTGACACAGGTTTTGGCACACTTGGATTTGATAATAACACACTTTCGGGAAGCCTCGAAGTCGAAAGTATTTTAGACAATACAAACCCAAATGTTAAAGCCATATATGTTAAGGAAGGAGAATGGATAGGTACATTTACGGATGCCCATAAAATTGGTTTTGAGGTACTACTTAGGACAACAAGATTCACTATTGATTTGAACTATATTAGAAAAGGGAGCCATCAAATTGATATTGTAGGCTTTAGCGGTTTTGCTGAACAAACAAAGCGGGACGAAATATTGGACTTCCTTGATCCGGCAGCTTTTTTTGGATTACATTCAAGGATAAAAGTAAGCTACTCAGAATACAGTCCAGACAAAATAGTTAAAAAAACTTCAACATCTCCCGCAAATGACCAATTTATATACACCAAATTACTCGATAATTTTTACACTAGGAACAAGGTATATTTAGACATACGAGGTGAAAAAGGGTATTCATATAATCTTTACCAGAACTACGATGATGGCTCAGGAAATTCTATCCGTTTGAGATACCTTCAAGAAACGAATGCCACAGCCATGCCGTTTTCAACTAATAGTTGGCCAATAATTACCCTTCAGGATAATCAACCTAGTCAAGATAGCGATAACAGTGTATTTGTGGAATTGAGGATTGACGACAATTTAAGGCCAATCATTTTCATGCCTAACCCTTTTTTCAAGCAGCGAAAAAGGAGCTCAAAATATATCAAGGGTGATGAAATAAATACTGACATATCCGAAATCATAACAGAAACAGAATGGAGTAAGGAATTGCAGTTTAATTTTTTGAATATCGGCCAGGGCGCAACCAGAAGCAATATTGCCAATTTTATCCAATTCTATTACTTCCGTCAGGTTCACAATGCTAACGATCCGGATACGGTCTTGCTCAATGAAAAGTATTATGACTCTGCATTTTGTTCTATCGACATTCCAAATCTTGGTGACACCTCCGTGGTTATCAAGGAGGCTAAAAGTCCTCATCCGATTTATGTTAGAGAACCCTTGGATGAATTGAATGGTATTGGAAATTTTGGGCTTACCATGAATACAGGGGCATTTTGGGATAGTCAAGGTATTATTTTTCATTCTACAATCAACTACGAGTATACCGCAAAAACCTCCGAAAAAGAATTTATCAATACGTTTACGCACAAACTAGATTTAGACAGCGGTGACTATCGAGTATCTCAATTACTTGAAAGAATGGAAATTATTTGTAGAGCTTATAGCATTGGGGGTCAAAGTATTAAAATACCCAGTATTAATTTTTATAAAAGTATAGGAATACCAGGTGCGGATGTTGGTAGAAATCACAAAGAAAATGCTATACTATTAGGGTTGACTCTTGACGAACTAGCGTCCATAAAAAATAGTACATCATTAAATTCTTATCATGATAGATATGTCCATCTGGAACCGGATTCCAATAACCCATTTACGGACGGTGATTCCAAAAGATATTTCAAATATACCTTAAAATTACAAGGTATGTTGCTTGTTCAGAATACACCTCAAATTGTTGCTCCTACACATAACAATCCCATTACGGTATATTCCAGGGACAATCAATTTTTTAGTTCGCAATTATTTTCTGAGAACATTGATCTTACGAGTGGAGTTACTGATGAAATAGAATTTTATACTTATGAAGACGGCTGTATAAAGATTACAGATAATATAGATTTTGCACTCGTTCGGGATGTTCAAAACATCTATTTCCGATATAAGGATGAGAACAACCTAGTAACAGATATTTTTAATACTTCTATTGAGATGGCCAACAAAATGGAAAGAAAAAGAGGTAACTCTGGAGAAATTCCAAACGTTCCATCAGGATTTGTCCAAACAGAAGATTATACTGATGACAATGTCCCAGGAGTTTCAGCAACTTTTTCTTATCAAAATAATGCGGGTGACGTTGTCACTGAAGGAAGTTTTAACGTTAGGAGATATAATAACCTAAGAAAGAAAAAATTTCTCGTTAAAGGAGTTACAAATTCTTCGACGGCTGGAAATGGTGATATCACCAATTTTTTTGGGAATCAAGATTTAGGTTTTGAACTTGAGTTTCGCAATACACTCCGGCTATATGCTAATCCCCTGTTAACAGCGGTAATTATTGGGGCTTTAGCTAGATTCAACGGAGATGTCATATGCCAGGGATTTGCCTATATAGATGGTAGCAGTTATCCTAGTGCCGAACATGTAAATGGAAAAGCATTGGATACCGATTACTTTTCTACTTTAGACAATAATGTAAACTTTATTCTAGCTCTTAACGCTTTTGGTTTTAACAAGTTCAGGATTGGCAATGATGCTGTACATGATGAGATATATACAGATGATAGACTCTCTTCCATACAAGATAAAATCATTCCGGATGAGAATAATTATCATGATGGACACCTGCACTCAACCGATGTCATCCAAAAGGAAAATTGCGATCATACTTTATGAAAAAAACAGCGCAAATACTGGTTCCTATTTTCTTTATTTTAATCTCTTGTGGAGAGAAAAAAAATGATGCAAATAAGAATGCGAAAACTCTTGAAATACCTACTATCGACAAAGATTTCTTAGTTGATTCTTACGAGTTCCCTCGAAATGAATTAAAGGACTTTCCAAATAAATACAAGTTAAACGATGACGAGGCAAGGGCAATTTTAAAGGATAGTGCGAAGTATTGGCAGTATTATTTAGAGATTGCCAAAGAAAGACATGAAAAAGACAGTTTGACTTTTTTAGATAATCAAAAACAGAAAAAAGACAGTCTTTCCAAGGTGGACTATCCGGTTGACAAAGAACTTCCATTTGGCCCTGAATTTCTCATAACTTACGATTTTCCAGAAACCGAATACTACTTCTATTATAATCAAAATGGGACACACAAGGAATCTACTCCGCATTTGAAAGAAATGTTCTCCACAATCCGGTACTATACTAAATATGAAGCTAAAGTAGAAGAGAGTCATTCGTATATAGAACTTAATGAGATTGAGCATATTTCCTTTGATGACAACTTAGTGGAAAGAGATTATTTTAATTCTTTAAAAGAGAGATCAAAGGATTTTTTCAAACCATATTCACAAAACCCATTTACCTACCGATTGGGAAATATTGGGCCATATGAAACATATTATCATGTTATTGAGAAAGGCTATGGGGAATGTTTAAAGGAAAGCAGAAAGGAATTTTTGACAAAGTGTTGCAGCCATTTTTATGATTGTGAGACATGGGGTTTCCTGATACTACGGGATTCTCTAACTAAAAATGCCAAAATATTTAACTCCTATCTCATCTTACCGCAAGACGCGAGTGCAGTTGTATTCAGATTTTTCTACATCGGAAATAGCAGCATTAGATTTTTTGATGGCCATAGCATGAATAGCAGTAACCCCGATGGATTTAGCAAATCTATAAATTCTTTAAAGGAAGTAATCGAAGTTCTCATTTCACCCAAGGGAGAAACCAGAACATTGTCAAAAAATAAAACAGAATAAACATGCCGAGATACCTCCCTCCACTGTCAGTGTTAATTTCGCCTGATGAGCTCCCACAAAGTTTGAGCTTTCTTAAGGGAGGGCTACAGACAATCTTTTCTGAACTTTATTTTAAAGATTTTTATGCTTCCAGGGCTTATTATTCTAATGAGGTTCATTATCGAATTACTCTTGTCAGTAAATCAAAGATTGCAATTGGAATTGATTCACCGGATAATTTGGAATTGGTTTTAAATCCAGGTTTTGTTGATGGCAGTTCTTCTGAGTTTCCGATGACACTTGCATCATACTGGCCAATCAAAAAATATATTGAAAACTTTGACACTACCAATTTTGATTTCTCTTTTCGTTCTTTTTATGATCTTCTATTAGCAATTAGTGGAGCAGAAGAATCTTTGCTCTTATTAGATCTTATAAATAATTTCTATGAGGAACTCGGTGATGTAAATTCTCAGGATTCGTTTCAAGCTTTTATTGACGACTTCAACTCAAAAAACAGTCCAGCAACGCCAATTACCAGGCCCTTATTAGATGATAGTTCACTTATTGTCGAAGATATAATTAATCAGTTCAGCTCAAATGGGAATGATTACGATGTAACAGAGTTAATATTTCAGGATTATCTCCTTGAAGATGACCAACTTGGAACGGTAACCTTTAAGCTAGAGAGTCTTTTTTCTGTTTCTTTAGGAAATTTCAACTTAAATAACTTTTCTAATTTATTCATACCAAAAGCCAGAGCTTCATTAGATAATTTGACCCTTGGCTTAGAATTTCCCAGGGCCTGGCTAAAACCAGTCGACCCAACAACTTTGGATGTAGTCGAAGGAGATATTAAGTCGACTCTTACCTACAATGTTGGAAACCTAATTTTCGATTCGCAAACTGGATTCGAATTTAACAATGCAGATTCTTTCTCGTTAACGCCTTCTCAGATTGGAAATACTGGCTTAATCTTAGAAGTCACCAACCTTAAACTTGATTTAAAAGACGATACCAATATCCCCGAAGCAGATTCTTACGGCTATGGCCCTGAATTTAAAGGGGTCTATGCCCAAACTGCATCCATTACCTTGCCTAAAAGATGGTTTGATAATGCTGAGAATAACCCAAATACAACGGCGCGATTAGCGGGGTATGATATTCTAGTTGGTACTGGAGGTTTTTCTGGACGACTAGCTTTAGAGGTAATCGATGGCACCAGCGATCCCAAATTGGTCAAGATCATTGGCTCGAATGGCTTTGAAGTAGGCTTTACGGCCTTCGATATCAATTTTGAAAGAAACAAAATCGTCTCGTCCAATATCGTAGGGCAATTGAAAATACCACCCAAGCTAAAAGACGCTCTGGGCAATGATGCCGTTGTCGATGTCAGGGGCCACTTAGATTCCGATGGCGATTTTCTATTGACCGCCTCCGAACAAAACGGTTTTGCACCTATCGAAATCCCCGAAGTACTAAAAATCTATATTCAAGGGGTGGAACTCGGCCAGGAAGATGGCGATTTCTTTATAGGTACCACTGCAGATATCGAGTTTACCAACCCTATCATGGGCAAGCTGCTCTGCGCAGATAATGGCACGCCAACCCGTATTGCATTGCCAGCGATCCGCATTTATAGTAATGGCAATTTTGAGATCGTGGGCGGTGGCATTCCGTTGCCCACCAACTTTGGCCTGTGCCTGGGTCCCGTGAATATGAGTATTACCAATCTCAATTTTACCTCGCACCAACAGGAATACCAAGGAGTAATGCGCGAATACAAATGTTGGGGCTTTGTGGAGTAGATGTCCGAGGCAATGGTATTAAATATTGTTATACCGTTGATGACGACCCAGCCAATGGTAAACCTAAACATTCTTATATACGGATCAGTACCATAGAAGTAGATTTGATTATTCCTGGTGATGCTTCTCCAAGTTCGGCAACTGCCATTATCAATGGCTATGTTTCCATACCAGAACCAGGAGTTTCCACAGAATATGCCGGTGGAGTATCGTTAAAATTGCCTAAAGTAGGTATTAGTGGTAGTGTAGAGATGCGGGTAGACCCCAAGTTTCCGGCCTTTATCTTAGATGCCAGTTTGGAAATTCCAACCCCTATTCCCTTGGCTGCCACAGGTCTTGGTGTTTTTGGGTTTAGAGGATTATTAGGGTTTAGATATGTGGCGGAAAAAGAAGCAGTAGGTCTTACTTCCGGTGAGGATAGTTGGTATGATTACTATGTATATCCGGAGCGTGGCATCAATATTCATAAATTCAGGACACCGGGCGAGACTTCAAGTTATAAAAACCCAATTTCCATTGGCGCTGGTGCTGCTATTGCCACCTATGGAAACGATACTATTATCAATTTCAGGGTTTTTGTGTTGTTATCTATTCCAAGTCTTTTCTTTATTGAAGGTACTGCCAATATTATCAGTCCTCAATTAGGGCTAGATGATCCTGATGAACCACCCTTCTTTGCATTCCTTGCCATTGGTGATAATTCTATTGAGGCCGGTCTAGGAGCCGATTTTAAAATGCCTAGTAATAGTGGCGATATTGTTGAATTATATGCCAAGATAGAAGCAGGGTTTTTCTTTAATAACCCTTCAGCTTTTTATGTCAATATTGGCACCAAACAAGACCCAATTACGGCGAGGGTACTTAGTTTGATTACCGCACAACTCTATTTGCAGCTCTCAGGGAAAGGTATTGAAGCCGGTGCAAGGGCAGAATTTGAGTTTGATAAAAAATACGGCCCTGTACGGGTACGTGCTTACGCATATATTGAAATGGGTGGCAAAATCAGTTTTGAACGCCCACAAATAGGCGCCTATTTTGCCGTGGGTGGTGAAGCTTTGATAGATGTAAAGATACTAAGTGTTTATATAGGTCTCGATTTGTTATTGGGCGCGGAAGCAGCAAAGCCATACCTCATTTATGGGGAATTCAGGTTATGTGTAAAAATAAAGATCTTATTCGTAAAAATAAAGTTCTGTGGTAAGGTAGAAATCAAATGGGAAAAGTCACGAACCGTGGACAGAACCCCTATACCGCCTATTGCCCAAGAAAGGGTCTTGGAGTTGGCCAAAGGAGTACATATGCTCACGGGCAATGCTTTTGATTTAGTACAATTGAATTCTAATATTACCGATCCAAGTTATGTACCATCAGCCAACAATAACAAATTCAACAATACGGTACTCCCGTTAGATACTTATATCGATTTCAAATTTGGAAAATCGTTAAATCCAAACCCAGTAGCATCAATAACTGGTGGAATCAACAATGCTCCGCAGAACGACATAGAATTAATTCCCCCACAAAAAACGATTCGTGGTAAGGAAGTACGTCAAGTAAAACATGCCTATTCCATTGAATCTATTGAAATAAGGGCATGGAGCGGCAACAGTTGGGAAGCGTACAATCCTTATGAGGCACTCTCTCCTGAAGCTATCGATAGCGGAGTCACTGCTGCCAATTTAAAATTGGGCCATTGGCAAAAACCAGGAAAGGAATACAATGCATTGCGAATTTTAGGTGACTCTCCTTTTTCATTTACACAATTGGGTGAGCCAGGGTGGTACACTCCAGAGCGCCTAGGCATTACAACAGCATCCCTATTTTGTGAAACTTCTGCTTTAGAACCCGAATGCGCCGATTGGCTCAAAAAAGAAATCGGAATTTCTTATTTGGCAAGTACAGGTTTCAGAGATGAACAAGGACCATTTGCCAATATAGAAAACTTTTTTACCGCAGGAAGAATGGCCTTCTGGGTAAATGCCCCAATTTTTCTTGACAATTTGAGTATTGATTATAATGCTACGGTAACAGATGAGACCAATTCCTTTGGTTTTGCAAAGTCTTTGAAGGTTTTCAATTTTATGTCTACTGAGATTAGAGTGCCTAACCCTTCCAAGATTATTAAACTAAAACTGTCAACCACGGGATCTGGTGTAACCCTAAGATTTTATAAATCGGTCATCAATGATGCCTCTTATCGGGTGCAATATGAATTGGTGGAAGAAATCTATAAGACCAAAGAAGAATTAGCGCAAGAAGTTGAATATGAAAACAGCAACCAAAGTATAAGTCGGATAATTGTTCAGCCAGATTTCTTGGATATAGAACAAATCAATGCATTGATTGGTCAATTAGAGTCATTAAGTAATGAAGCTTATGAAACTTTTGCCAATAATGCTGGCGGTGAAACGGAATTAGTAGGAACAAGTGATTCGGATTTGGCAGTTTCAATTCAAAAAGAAATAATAAGTTTAATAGAGACAGGTTGTGCTGCAAATATAGTTGCCGGCGAACTTAACGGAGGTATTGGTCAGATGCAAATGGGAACTTCATTTCGCGTAGGAATACCAGACGTTATCTTAGATAGTATAGACGAGTTTACGGGTTGTACTACCTTGGTACATGAAGTGTGTTGGTTATCCGAAGTCGATTATGAGTTTAATCAAAAAATTCCATCACAAGCGGCTATTCAAGAAGATTTTGCATTATCGGAAGCCAGTGTTACCAGGGTAATAGCACCTATTTGGCGACCGGATACCAAGTACTATCTACATGTAATACTCAAAGATACAGTGGACAATGATGAAGGTGGCGGTTCTGCTGACTATCACTATTATTATGGTTTTCGTACCGCAGGTCCAATAGGGCATTTTCATAATGCTAGTGGTGTTACTTACGGTTTAAACCCTACCACGGGGGAAACTAATCGCGATAGCAATGGCAATCTGATTGCACCAGATCGTTTTCCACTTACAAATTTGGGTCGCTATATTGATTACAATCGCTCGTATCCAAATGCAGATGGCAATTTGCTGGCTTCCAAACCACTATTTTACGCCAATGAAAATGCCAAACTGCAATTGTTCTTTTTAAGTCCGCAGACGTATCATATGTTCAATAACTGGCCAGCTTTTAGCTCTGGATTTACAGAAATTACTACTGAAATGAAGGTGATTATTAAAGATCCAGTAAATGATACGGTAATTCCATATCCTTTACCAGTTGACTTCGACGAAACAACCATTCCCAACACAAGTGAGGAGTGGGAAGATGAGGTGAACCCTTTAATTCCAGAATATATTCGGTCTTGGGAAAACATGACCAATTCAGCTAGCAGTTGTGTTATTACCGGCGGCGAACCCATTAAGCCTAGGACAAAAAAACGTACGGTTAACCTGACCAATCTTAAACCTCGAAAATTATATACTGCTTTGGTAAACAATGTCTACCAAGATGTGGTCACGGAAGTGCATAATTACGTCTTTAAAACCTCTCGTTATCCCAATTTTGATGCACAGATAAACAGCTATCAATTGGATGATGGTGATGGAAATACTAGAACCGCTATTTTCAAGATTCCGCTCTCATTGTCGCTAGCTGCTATTGACACAACATTGAACATCATAGATAGCCAAGAAAATCAGAACAATCCAGATTCGGCCAATCAAGCCTTGTCCGCACGCTTTGTAGATCGTTTTGATCGAGTTGTTGAAGGAATATGGGGCTTGGCACCCTTACCCGTTGCCGAGACCACAGAATATAATGCCGTAGTTGATCAGAATACGGGAGATACCATTGCCCTTTGGATTCGCAACCCAGAGCCTTTCAATGACCCCAAGATTCCCGAAACGGATATAGAAGCTAGCATCGAAGTATTGAACAATGCCAATGATGATGCAGACGGTAATTATAAAGTATTGCACTCAAAAGATTATGCGCAAGTATTGATTATGCGCAACAATAAAAAGATTACCAATACGGCATTGCGTATACGATTCCAGTATTTGTTGTGGAATGGGAGTACATATGAAGTGGAAGATACGGTGTTGGTAGAGAATTTAAATTTAATTAGTTAGTTATGGGTTTTATAAGAAATTATGTTTTTTCGTGGCAGGGCATAAATAATAATTTAGCTGTCAAAGCTATACGGGAATTTGACTCTGAACTAGTTTATATAGATGATTTTAATGATAATACTGGACAACTACAGCACGTTTTAATTGTTAAAACGGACTTAGATGGGGAACCAATATGGGCTAAGGTTTTAGAAAATGCAAAAAGAGTTTACGATATTCATAAATTACCTAATGGTGATTACTTCATTCTTTCCGGAGAAAGTGGATCAAGTACTGATTCGCCAGTTTTCACAAGATTAGATTCAGATGGTAATTTTCTTTGGTCTAAGAAAATTACAACGCAATATCAAAGAATTGCTTTCGGTACTCCGATTATACCAATCGATTCCACTTCTTTCGTTTTAGCATGGTCTTATAAAGATGTGTTTAAGTTGGACTATGATGGTAATGTTATTGCCAATCTTCATATACCACAGGGAGGAGGAAGAATTGAGAAAATTATCAAAGATGGAAACACGCTCTTGGTTTCTGGATATTTAAATTTGACAACTAATAATCAAGACCCTTTTACACACTTCTTTATTATTCAAACGGATTTAAATTTGAATGTCACTAAAAAGGTTGACATAGAAAACCTTCTTAGCGAATTTCCAGATGGTTTTACTTCCTCGGGGTCAACAATTAGGCAGTTCGAAAGAATAAATGATGAATATCTTATTCTTCAAGAATACAGATTCAGTACAGGTCGAAAATTTATTACATATAAAGTCCCTACAAGCCTCAATATTGGTACTTCAATTGTTTCAAAGAGGATTCTGAGTCTTTCAGACACCACCTTTATCACATTTACTCTTGATGGTCAATTTGCTATAATGACCAATGTTAACTTAGATTTAATAATTGTAGATTTTGATTTTACAAACTACTTTAATTTAAGTTTAGCGAGAAATTTTGGGACACCACAAACAGGAAGCTATATACTAGGCGTTGGCGATACTACAATTTACATCAAAGAATATACGGGCGGAGCTATCGGTACTATTGAAAAAAACTTGGATTTTGAATATGCGTGTTTCGATAGTACACAAACTCAGAATACAGTATCTAGTGAAGTTATTACTTCCGAATTAGTTGATAACACCTATTTTACTTTCCAATCTATTTTACCGTCTACTGAAAACTTAACGACTCAAGTTTCCGACGCAATATGGACGACTTCTTTATTATGTTCATATGATCCAAATTCCATTGAAAAAATTAGACAGGATTATTTTATTAAGAAATATGAGGACACTTTTACGGAGAACCTAGAGCTTATAGGAGAAAACAATACTTCTTTATTCTGGACTCATCGAGTAGTTGGCTCAGGAGGGCATGTCTTGTTGGTAACCGACAGGAATTTCAATCCTATTTTAGTTAAAAATTTCAATGCAACGGAAGTTTCCAGTCCTGCCACTTTACAAAAAGTGATTTCTTGTTCAAACGGTGATGTGTTGATATTAGGCAATTATTTGTCCAATGATTCTCAATTGAGAGGTCCTTTTGTTATTAGGCTTTCTGAAGAAGGAAGCATTGTCTGGATAAAACGTTATAATACTATTCTTGGTGCTATAGGTAATTCAGCAGGTATGGAAATCCATAACCTTAACAATGGATTGTATGTGCTAAATAATCCGAGACCTGCAATGCTTTTTACAATTGACGAGCAAGGATTAGTAGTAGATGTGGTTGATTCATCAGGTGGTTTCCCGATTGTAGATTCATTAGTTGTTTATAATCAGAATGTATATGCCTGTACCAGAGATGGGAATAATCCTAATACGGGTTTGTTTGGTCTGGCTAAATTTGATTTTAGTTTATCTCTTTTGGATTTTTCTGAATATCATTTCGATTCAAATTTAGGAATTGTAACTGGGAATAGAACAGCTTATATATATCAGGGTAATCTTATTATTAGCGCTAATATTAAATTTAATTCTACAAGTGAGGAGAACATTTATCTTGTGAAAATAGATTTATCTGCTTCTTTGCCTAATCAATTAACAGCAAAAGTTTTATCTCCTAATAACTATATCTTATTCCAACTAAATCAATCTAGCGAGAATTTCTATATACACCATAGGGAGCAAGGTACTAATAATAGGTTCATTTATAGATTTGATTCTGATTTGAATTTTTCTAATATAACTAAGGTTTCTACTGATACTCGTGATTTTTATGTCTCTTCGGATGCATTGTATTTTTCGCTAGTGGGACAGCAAATGTTAAAAACTAGTCAGTCATTTTATTCAAACTGTTTTACTTTTGAAAATACTGCAATCCCTTTGTTACAGGAGGTTGTTCTTTTGAAAGATTCCACTCAAAATTATACCCCTTCTACATTAGCATTGCAAAATTTTGATTTCGTATTAAATGTTACAGATGTATCTTTTACTAATTTTCAAGAATTGTGTGCATTATCCCCGAGGATTATTCAATCTCCTCACCTTTACCTCCAAGCCGCCGGTTCAACAGGTGGTGACGGCAGCGCATCAGGAATCCATTTACGCTGGTTATTAAAGAAAGATTTATTTAATCATCTACCTAAAGGTAATTTGGCCACAAGTACTACGAACTACAACAAATCTGACGATTTTGTTACGATTTATCGTGCACCCTATAGTCCAGTAATTACGAGTATAGATCTTTTGCAACCCCCAAAAGCGGTCGAAAATAGAAACGCTGTTTGGATTTACCAAGTTGATGGACTCAGCTTTTTCCTCTATTTCAGAAACAAGACCAAATACAATTCAGTTCGAAATACGTATAATCCATTAACACAAACAGTTCAATTTATCCAGAATTATGGCGATGAAGTTCTGGAATTTCAGACCGCTACAAATTTGTTTTTTGCAGTGAAATTGGCAACTAACTTATCTTCTACGGCTGCAAAAGTAGAAACAGAGATCCTGTCTGTTGAAGGGAGTACCATTTTGGCAGAAAAACAGCTAACTGCCAGAAAAACCTTCACGGGCAATGCCCTTTTAAATGCACGTTTGCTTACGGAAAATGGGAAAAGTTTGCGATTCAAACCAACTAATTGTATTGTCACTACTATTGAAATTGAAATATATAGTACACTTTCTGATACTATTGAAAATGGTACGGGTTGGACAGAACTGGGTCAATTTGCACTATCGGAAACAGATACCGACGTCTTTACCAGACTGGAACAGACCAGCGATCAGGTGAACGGTATTTGGCCTCGATATAATGATGATGCCTTAGTAAACATTCAGAATTATAAAGACAAGTGGAATCAGCAGAACCCAAGTACCCAGAGTACTATTAAACAAACAGTACAAGACTATATATCGCTGAGTGATGCCGAGGACAACCCTACAGCTTTACAAGCTTTTAGTTTTGATGATAATCCAACTGGCGCAACAGCTGAAGAAAATACATTTGAACTGCCAAACCTTATGTTGTTACAGCAGGCTTCTATGGATTTTCATGTGGCAAGAATGTTGGGCCTTGGTCATTTGGATGTTGATTCCGAAGTCCAAAACTCAGATTCATTTGTTTATATGGCCGTGTACCAAACCGCAGTCAGTTTGATTGACGGACAACTAGAAGCCGAAGATACCGAGCACCGGTATATAACCGTGCCAACGGCAAGAACAGATGAAAAATTACCTACTCCTATAGATTTATTGACTCCAGTACCTGGCGTATATACAGCAAGTGGTATTGGCGAGAATAATGAACCGCTAACCGATGAGAACGGGTATACACCAGATGGAAAAACACGTTTTGTAAGTTTATATGCCGAGGAACCAGAAGATTTAACCCAAGATCAAGGATTTTTTAATACAACAAAAGAATTCAACTTGGCTTTGGAGACTTCTCCTGTATTTGCAGGAATTGAATACAAAAAAACTGGTGAAACAGATTGGCGAAGACCCGAATTGGCTAACACGCCCGATTATCAAAACACTGCCCCTAGTGGACAGACTCCTTATAACGAAACAGTTTCATTACCTATTCCAGATATAGGCACCACATTGTTTGTACATAGAGAAAGGGAGAATGGGGAACATATTTATAGCTCCTATGGGATTAATTGGTTTTCAAGGATTGCTAGAAGTATAGTAGAACATGCACTAACCACGACTATAGTAACTAATAACGCATTATTGCCGCCGTCTGATAGGAGTGCTTTATTAATTGTGGAAGAACAGCCCCTATTATTGACCACAGCAAATGAGCAGCAATTGCTTACCAATATCTCAGGAACCGATAAAACACTTGTTCGTTTGTTGTTCAATTACAACACAGAACAAGAATTGTTATCGTATCAAGTAACGGAAAGAAGTTTAAATGGGGCAATAAGTGCACTAGATCCCGATGCTATTTTTCCTGATGCTCAGGAAATATTTGCTGATGAGGTTGAGATGTATTTTAGGGATTCCATGCCCTTGAATGTAACGGGTAGGGCCGTTACCGTTACTGACGATTCGAACAATGAAATTTTATCTGTTGTTACCACCACATCCTATACGCTGGTAAGTGAACAACAAGATATTTTACCTAGTATTTCTATTGGACAAATGGCGAACTTTGTAGGAGGGGTTTTTGTCTTAGAAGACCAAGAGTATCTTATCCATGGAGTTACTGGTGACCCGGATAGCCCAACCTTTACCATATATAAGAAACAGATTTCCGATAGGCTACAGAATGGGGACATTCCCAATCCAGCAGAAGAATTAACATCGCCCAAAATTAAGGCTGATGGTATGTTTTTAGTGGTAGAAAATTTACAGAATGTAAGCAGTTGGGGCTCACCCAATCCGCATCCCTTAAAAGTACAGATAGGAGACAATTGGCCTGTTCACCGTGAAATCATTAACCAGATTAATTCAGATGGTGTCACGGAAGAATACCTACAAAAAACAAGGGGTATTTGGGATAATGCCACTATTGAGCATGTAGTACAACCCAAGGCCGTAGTCGTTGATCCTGATACAGGGGAACAGACTATTACGGAGACGGAGCACCGTGGACAATACAAGGCAACCTTTGGTTCCGCAATGTTGGCCAACCACCCTCAAAATTCAGAGGCAAACCCCGTACAATGGTACAAAGGTATCATACGGGTGCATTCCGTTGGAAACCCGAACGGGGAACGACGCAGCTTAGAAGTACTCAAAATTGAAAATATAAGTTCAGGTACAGCACTTGTGGTTTATTTTAAGGATAAAGATTTTAGGAATGACCCTAACCATGATGAAATACAAATAGGGGGTTCTATTCAAGTCAATTTTTATCCTGGATATCGTATCCATCTTTTTGCCAATAGTGCGGCCGGTTTAACAGCAGAACGTATTCTTCCCGAAACGGGAGAAGGAATAAAATACAGTTGTTTCGGTTTCAGGAGCTTAAACAATACTAGTTCTTATTACTCAAGGATTGCTGTGCCAACCGTTATGTTCGCACAGGAAGTGATAGTGCCATTAGTACCACAATTACCTGTAGGTGCCCTATATGCCACAAGACCTGATAGTTTTGGTAAGGCGACATATACGTTCACCACTCAATTTGATCATACTCCTCATGGTATTCTGTACTACAGGGCTGATGATGATGCAATTTTGAGTGCCCTATATACAACAACAACGTTAGTAATCGTCAAACAGGCCATTGCCGAATCCGATCAATCTTTCTTGGCGAATCGTTGGCAAAATCTGTTGGGGTTTGCTTATGACTATCCTACAAATTCGTTTCAAACGGATGGGCTTTTTGGAATTTACCCTGAAACAGCCGAAGGTTATCGCCTACCCAACCCTGATAATCCATTGTTGTTTATCCCAAGTGAAACTCCTGGAAGTATTATGCCTGGTAATATGACGGATAGAATCAAAACGGTTGTATTGGAGAATTTTGTGCCTTTGACTGAAATACCTTTGCTCTATGAGCAAATCAATGGAGAAGACTATCAACCCATACCCAAAAAGCAGGTAGTAAGAGATAGAAACGGAGCTGTATTGTCTCCTTTAGATCCAGATTTTGATATTGCCCCAATGGCTAAAAAGTCAGGTGTGAATTCTATACAGTTTACGGATTTCACATTAGACGGAACTTCGGATAATCTCTATTTCTATTCTGCCAAGGAACTTGGCAATACGATGCAGATGAGCGATTTCAGCCCGATTCTAGGCCCTATTAAATTGGTGAATACAAATCCACCTATACGGCCTGCTATACGTCAAGTGATCCCCATTCTTGAAAATACGTTGCTAGGTATTTCACCACAAATAGAAGTTTCGGTAAATGCATATCCCAAGGTAGAAAATATAAAAAAATTAAGGCTCTATAGAGCCTTGAACCCTTCTGATTCCCTAAGTATCAGAACGATGCTGTTAGTTGAAGAAATTAATCTTGAGACAGCGGATGTACTTGATGAGAATATCTGGAAAATTACGGACGGATTCGGAGACATTCCTGAAGTGCCTTTTGGTGATCCTTTATACTATCGCGTAACAGTTTCTAGGGAAATTGAATATCCGGATAAGGACGATGACAACATAATCCTTACGGAATATGTACCATCAGAGGCTTCAAAGCTTGTTGTTACTACCATTGTTGAAAACAGTAATCCAATATCCCCTGAACTATCCTTTACATCCAATCCAGTTAACGCATCCAATGAACTGGAGAATGTGGTGTTGAGTTGGGAAAAAACAACATATAAGGCAAAATATTATTTGTATAAGTTGAACGAACAGGGGCAGTGGTTAAAAATTCATGAGCTTGTATCCAATGAGAACAACATTTCGGTGCCTTTGGATATCACTGATTTAGGGACAGGTATCTTACCATTAGATGATATCTCAAATAATAACCAAAGCATATTTCACCATTTTAAGGTGGCAGTAGAGAATACTTCGGGGCTTTTGAGCCAAGAAGACAAAATTTTGACTATTCCATCTACTAATTGATGAAATGGAATCAGTCGAGAGGGAATTGAGAACTCATCTTAAAGATTATTACGGCGAACCGTAAAAGTTTAAATATTATTTGAAAGGGACAGATAGAATTTGTTCGTTTCAGTCTAAAAACACGGTACTATAAACATTATAATTTCAGCATTATGAAAAAAGATAATACAACTTTAAAGACATATTTTGAAACAGGGGATTACCCAACAGAAGCTCAATTTATAGATTTAATCGATAGCTTTCTGAACATTGAGGAAAAAGATGCCGTAACGGGAATAACGGACAATGGTGATAATACCTATACTTTTCAACTTTTATCTGGTGGAACCGTGATTGTGAATGGCGGCGGCGGAATAGGTGGAGCTATTGGAGAAAATCAAATAGCAACGGGCAACGCATCGGGCGAGGCTCAGGGAACGAATGATTTGAAGTACGATTCAGAAAGCCTTGTATTGACCGGGTCCAATGCGGACAGATTCCTAAGGTTCGCCGAGTCGCCAGGTAAGTATAACGGTGCGTTCTTTTGGTATGAAGGCTCAA
>QIMC01000334.1 GCA_003232185.1 Flammeovirgaceae bacterium
TTATTAAAGTGTATTCACTTTCCACAGGTTCCTTTACCTTAACGATCATATCAGCAGATTGATAAATGGATTTAATGTTTTCCAGTATCTCTGCACCAGCTTCCAGATACATATCATCTGGAAAACCACTTCCCTCTCCAGCTGTAGACTGAACGTAAACACGGTGGTCATTTCTGATGAATTCCCGGACACCGGATGGGGTTAGGGCTACTCTGGTTTCGTTGTTTTTAATCTCTTTGGGTATGCCTAGTATCATGGGTATGTTGTTTGCAGGATCCAAATATATTAAAATTAAACAGGAAGGATTAACCATGTATAACTTTGACCTAAGGGTTGAGGTTGTATAGGGAGCAAATGTTACCCGCCCGTTAGGTTCTATTTTCTTTATTAAAAAGTAATCTAACGGCAATACTACTTCCAATTTGTACTTTTCCAATCTGGTGATGCTGCTGAGTGATCTCAGCCCTCGCTGAGTTCTTTAGTTCTTCAACCGTAAACAGGGGAGTAAGTTGATGTGATTTTACGGCATTGCCCATGATATATATCACGCTGGTAGGAGTAGGAGCATTGGAAGTAATGGTAATACTCTTGTGAAATCCACCGGGCCTGTTTTTACTATTGTAGGAGGCTTTTATATAGCCTTGATTTCCAGGTAATATAGGTTCTTTGCTCCAATCAGGTGTTGTACAACCACAAGAGGCTTTTACCGATGATATTATCAGCGGTTGGTCCCCGGTTGTTGAAAAAGGTGAATTGATGCACAGCAATTGCTCCTTCTTCTATTTGACCAAAATAGAAAGTTGTTTTCACAAAATCAGCCTTAGCCTGAGAATAGGATATATCGACCACGAAAATATTAACTGTTAGAATTAGAATGAATAGCTTTCTAAACATTGCTTCTAAATACAAAGACCAGAACAAATTTAGGGTTTATCAGGAACAATTTCTATCGGTTATCCAAGGGTAACTTACATGTCATCGTACTATTTCAGCTTTGATAAGAGTGGGTTTTTTTGTATTTTTGAAAGCCATTTAAGGCTAGCAATAGATTTCTAGTGCATAATCCGGGTTTAATTATCCGGACTAAAATACCACCAATCATCCCTTTTTATTGAATAGTACCAAAGCCATACAAAAGACCAAGTTTGCAATAGAAGATATGTTGCAAGACTATCGTATTTGTTGTGAGAGTAGAGCGGCTAGTTTATTGGGGAGAAAAGAGGTCTTTATGGGGAAGGCGAAATTTGGAATATTTGGTGACGGAAAAGAGTTGCCCCAAATTGCAATGGCCAAAGCGTTTCGCAAGGGTGATATTCGGTCGGGATACTACAGAGATCAAACTTTTATGTTTGCTCTCGGTGAATTAACACTAGAACAATTTTTCGCCCAGCTGTATGCCCATACTGATGTTGAGGCTGAACCTGCTAGTGCTGGCAGGTTAATGAATGGGCATTTTGCTACCAGGGCACTAGACAACAAAGGTCATTGGAAAGATTTACTTCATCTGAATTATGCCATTTCAGATGTTTCGCCTACTGCAGGTCAAATTCCAAGAATCGTTGGGTTGGGCTATGCTTCCAAACTCTACCGGAACAACCCACAATTACATCGACAGAATCAGTTTTCAGACAAAGGTAATGAGGTAGTCTTTGGTACTATTGGTAATGCCGCAACCTCAGAAGGGATGTTCCTGGAGGCAATCAATGCCATGGGCGTGTTACAAATACCTGTAGTAATGGCCATTTGGGATGACGACTATGGAATATCTGTTCCCAAAGAGTTTCACACTACCAAAGGAGATATATCCAAAATTTTACAGGGTTATCAAAGAACAGAAACAGAAGAAGGCCTGGAATTATTCAAAGTAAAAGGTTGGGACTTTGTTGCATTGCGCAATGCTTTCCAGGAAGCAACAGATATTTCAAGGAAATATCACGTGCCTACTTTGATCCATGTTACAGATTTAACACAACCTCAGGGGCACAGTACCTCAGGGTCGCATGAACGATATAAATCTTTGGAGCGTCTGCAATGGGAAAAGGAACATGATTGCATATTAAAGTTCAGGGAATGGTTAATTGAAGAAGACTTCGCTTCTAGCTCAGAATTGGAGGAGATTGAGATAGATGCCAGAGTTACTGCAAAAGCAGCCAAAAACGCAGCTTGGAAAGCATTTAATGCATCCATGAAGCCAGAATTTGATTCAGCGATGGCGATACTTGATAAAGCGATCCTTCAAAGTAGCCACAAAAATATATTATCAGATCTTCGAAAGGAATTAGCAACCACTTTAAACCCATTGCGTTCCGATGTGGTCAAGTGTTTGAGAAAGGCTCTTCGTCATATGCGTAACGAACGAATCTTGGTAAAGACTGAAGCTGTAGCTTGGATTAAAAAAATTACTCTTCGCACTTATATAGTGAATCTACCTTCAGCGCTCTGAAGGTAAAGAGTATCAAGGCTAAATACAATAACACAGACAAACTAGTTAATGGAAGACAGGTGCTACAAGCTTGTTTTGATGCTGCTTTATCCAGAGACCCTTCCATTATAGCCTTTGGAGAAGATGTGGGTTTGATTGGTGATGTTAATCAGGCATTTGCCGGACTTCAGGTTAAGTATGGAGATTTACGGGTTACGGATACAGGAATCAGGGAATGTACCATAATTGGACAGGGAATTGGAGCTGCCATGCGAGGGCTACGACCAATTGCAGAGATTCAGTACCTGGATTATTTAGTATATGCGCTGGCCACACTTACTGATGACCTGGCTACCCTTCAATACCGAACCAGAGGAGGGCAAAAAGCCCCATTAATTATTAGAACCAGGGGACATCGCTTAGAAGGAATGTGGCACGCCGGGTCACCTATATCCATGATATTAGGAAGTATGCGGGGTATCTATTTGCTGGTACCAAGAAATATGACTCAAGCGGCGGGTTTTTATAATACACTATTCCAATCTGATGATACTGCACTGATCATTGAATGCCTCAATGGGTATCGTCTAAAGGAAAGGATACCGGAGAACATCGGAGCGTTTACGTTGCCACTTGGGGTGCCTGAAATCATCAGAGAGGGCACGGATGTAACGGTGGTTACTTATGGATCCATGTGTCGTATTGTAATGGATGCCGCTGAGCAACTCCAGGAAGTAGGAATATCTACAGAAGTAATTGATGTACAAACCTTACTGCCATTCGATATCACAAATAGCATTCTGAATTCAGTTAAAAAAACCAATCGCGTGCTATTCACTGATGAAGATGCTCCAGGCGGAGGTAGCGCATATATGATGCAGCAGGTTATTGAGCGGCAGGGGGCATTTGCCTATCTTGATGCTGAACCTGTAACCCTGTGCGCAACAGAGCATCGGCCAGCTTATGGATCAGATGGAGACTATTTTTCCAAGCCAAATGTAGAATCAGTATTCGATAAGGTGTATGAATTGATGTCGGGATCCGATCCGATTGCTTTCCCCGACCTATATTAACCGGGCTTACTGACCCGCTACGGGCTTACTGACCCACTATAAGATCCTGACTTTCGACGGTGTTGCTGATATTTAAAGCACGATCTTTAATTTGAATCCTTAGTTGAAGGGTATCGTTTCCGAATAGGGGAAGGAATCCACTTGATATCATACTGTAACTTAAACTTCCAGCCAATGGGCGCTCAAAGTCTTCTGAATTCAGGGGAGGATACCTACCGTCAAAGGTAATACAGTTAAATGGTCCGAACTCTCGCCGCCAATCAAATTCTTCGTAAGCACCGTCTCGTTTTAGAAAAAAATCAATTTCTATATTAAAACTATTCTGATTGATCTCAATATAGACGGTATCAAGGATTTCATCTCCTGTTACTTCTATATTAGTGACAAAATCACATACATGAAACTCAGATGGGGCTTCTGGATCTCCGAATAGAATAAATTCACCTTGTGCATTCTTAGGAAAGTTTAATGGTTGATAGGGTGGAATATCCTCTGATCCCAGTAGGCCAAGATCTCCATTACCATCTTGAAACCCGACAGCTACTATCAGAGAGTCAAACCCATTTGTACCCCTGGCAAAACGCACCGATTCAAAGGCAATCGAAGGTGTATTAGGTAACTCCGGAGGTTTTTCGCAACTAATGATGGTTATGCCTACCAGAAACAGGCTGAATATAAATGTGTGCTTCAATTTTGGATTCAAAACGGTGATATTAGCTAAATATAGCTGATTGATAGTGGTATAAGCTTTAAATTTACTATTTTTTGCTGAATCTTAGTTCATTGTACTAACGTATGGAACCGTTTATTAGTTTACAGAACCAGGTTATAAATCTGGACGGTAAAGACTTCGATGCGGTTGCTTTGAGAATTTTTCGGCTGCAAGCTGAGTTCAATCCAGTATACAAATCCTTCATTGGTTATTTGGGCTTTGAGCCAAAAAGTGTTTCCAGTATAGAACAAATTCCATTCTTGCCCATTGAATTATATAAATCTCAGAAAGTAGTTACCGGTGTCTGGAAGCCGGAACATGTTTTCAGTAGCAGTGGTACAGGACAAAGTGGGAGCAGTAAACATTTTATTCAGCGATTGAAATACTATGAGAAAATTTCTCAAAAGACGTTTGAACATTTTTATGGATCACCTGATCGCTATCATATTTTGGCTTTATTGCCATCATACCTGGAACGTAAAGGGTCTTCCTTAGTACATATGGTTAATCACTTCATAAAAGTTTCCGGTTCAAAATATTCTGACTTTTACCATTCCGGTTATCAGCGGTTAACCAAGCAATTGCTGCGCTTGAATTCTGACCAGGATCGGTTGGTGATGCTTTGGGGAGTATCATTTGCTTTGTTGGAATTGGCTGAAAGGTGCCCCATAGACTTGTCGGAGGTTATAATCATTGAAACTGGAGGAATGAAAGGCCAAAGGGATGAGATTATAAGAGAAGAGTTGCATGCTAAGCTTCAAGAGGCCTTCAATTGCCGGCAGATTCAATCAGAGTATGGAATGGCAGAACTTACATCCCAGGCTTATGCTGTTGGAGGGCAGTTTTACACACCTCCTTGGATGAAAATATTGATACGGGATATAAGTGCTCCTTTCGATAACTTCCCTTCGGGAAGGGTTGGTGGGATCAATATAATTGACCTGGCAAATATACACAGCTGTGCATTTATTGAAACCCAGGACCTCGGAAAGATAAGCGAGTGTGGCGGTTTTGAAGTGCTGGGTCGTATAGACAACTCAGATGTACGGGGGTGCAATCTGCTTTGGGAACATGGGAACAATCGAAGAATTGATTAACGATTTGTGATTTTTCCCTGGAACACTGGTTGTAGCATTCGCTACGACCCAGAAACACTTAGGTCGTAGGTTTAGCGAAACGATTCTACGAAAGGTATATCTTTAACTACAAAAATCGGTCGTAGCGAATGCTACGACCAGTGTGAAATTATTTCTAAAAGTTACATTTCTACATCTGTGTATTGTATCACTTCTTTGGCATCAATATCTTGCCCACACATAATAACCAATCGTTCCACTACATTTCGTAGTTCTCGGATATTACCGGTCCAGGGGTGTTTCTGCAATTCTTTAAGGCCCTTTGGAGAGATGGACTTTTTGGTAGATCCGTATTCAGATGCTATATCAGTCAGGAATTTATCAACTAGCAAGGGTATGTCATCTATTCGCTCTGCCAGTGTAGGCACTGATATCAGTATCACGCTAATACGATGATAGAGATCCTCCCTAAATTTTTTTTCTTTAATTTCTTGTTTCAGATCTTTGTTGGTAGCAGTGATCACCCGTACGTTTACCTTAATTTCTTTATCTCCACCTACCCTGGTAATCTTATTTTCTTGCAATGCACGCAGCACTTTGGCTTGTGCTGATAAACTCATATCACCAATTTCATCGAGAAACAATGATCCGCCATTGGCTTGCTCGAACTTTCCATGCCGTAGCTTTATGGCTGAGGTAAAAGCACCTTTCTCATGACCGAACAGCTCACTTTCTATTAATTCTGAAGGGATTGCAGCGCAGTTTACTTCGATCAGCGGGCCCGACGAACGATTGCTCTTCTGGTGAATCCATTTCGCAACCAATTCCTTTCCGGTTCCATTTGCACCTTGAATCAATATCCTTGCCTCAGTGGGTGCTACCTTATCAATGGTTTCTTTTACATGTTCAATGGCAAGGGATTTTCCGATTATGTCGAAAGTTTTACTTACCCTTTTCCTCAAGACTTTGGTCTCAGTGACTAAACTTGACTGGTCCAGTGCATTCCTTACAGTAAGTAAGAGCCTATTCAAATCAGGGGGTTTCTGTATGAAATCGAATGCGCCCTTCTTTGTGGCTTCTACAGCAGTTTCAATAGTGCCATGTGCAGAAACCATGATAAAGGGAGTATCCTTGCCCAGACTGTGTGACTTTTCAAGTACTTCAATTCCATCTAGTTTTGGCATTTTAATGTCACAAAGCACTACGTCGAAGTCACTTTTGCCTAACATTTCAAGACCAATTTCGCCATTCTCTGCTTCTTCCACTTGGTACTTTTCGTATTCAAGTATTTCTCGTAGTGTACTTCGAATACTTTTCTCGTCATCAATTATTAATATCTTGGCCATAATTAGAAAAATAAAAATGCAAGTCTGTAAGCCGGGTTCTGTAACCCGTCGAAGACGGGATTCTTATCATTTATCTGGAACCTACATCGCTATAGGTTTCTAACGATCTACCCACTGTCTTTTTTAATTAAAAATGGACGAGCAGCCCATGGCGCCGAAACGCCCGACAGTTTATTTGACCTTTCAACCCGTAAGGTTTACCCTGCCCTTGTTGTTACCAACAAGGCGGTGAGCTCTTACCTCACCATTTCACCCTTACCACGCTAACCTAGCGTGGCGGTTTATTTTCTGTGGCACTATCTGTCCCTAAAATAATGTTTACACATATCTCAGGTCCTTCCAGTTAGGAAGTACGGCACTCTATGTTGCCCGGACTTTCCTCCATGCAGTAAAGTTTACACTTATCTACACAGCGATAAGACAACTTGCAATTTTCTTTTTAATCCCTGTTTTATAAATTGTTAATAATATTAATGAACGTCAACCCCGGCTAAACGTTGCTCCCAATGATCTGCAACCTCTGCTACCTCCAAAATCATTTCTTTAAGTACTTCCGGTGTGATGGCCTCAATACTTGTGGTAGCTTCGACTTTAAGGTAATCATCCAATATGGTGAATTTGGAGTGGCAAAGATTCGCGTTCTCCTGTAACAGTTCCATCAGGTTCAAAGTATCTTTATACCTGCATATTTTTGAACTAATCTCCACCACAGACCTTGCAGAAGCCTCTTCTTTTTTTCTGCCGATGACCGTTTGAAAACGTCCTTGTTCCAAAGGAATAACAATTATTGATTTATTCTGATCATATTCGGAAAATTGCCCACCTACTTGTTGGGCAAAACCTCTCATAAAATTAATTAAATCCATAAAATTGATATTCTGATGATATTATACCAATTAAACAATAAAGCTCATAAACTTCAAATAGAAGGGACTAGAATTTCAAAAAATGAAATTTTATACCATCAACACGATTGTACTCTAGCGTGGGAGCCGGTATGTGTATCAGGTCAACTATATAAAGTAGTGTGTTAACCAGTTTGCTTTTACCGGTAAAGTAGCTAAGATCAAAGTCTATTCCCAAGTAGTATTGACGATATGGGTCATATCCCGAAGCAAGGTTTTGATAGTCATTTGCGAATACCATATTGTTTGCCCCATACCCAACCACAAAGTTTAACCATTTGGGAAACTTTGTGGTTGATGACAGGAAAGCATAAATGTCGACACTTAACCAATAAGTTTGGCCATTGTAATCTTTTAGAAATTCTTGGTGGAGTCCATTTCCCAACACATTTGGTCTTTCCTTAGCCAAAGTTGTTGAGACAAAGCTGAATTTGGGTTTGATGCGTGCTTCATTCCAAATCATGTATTGAGCCATTGCAGTACCTGAGCCTACCGCGTTGGCAATAAGGTCTCCCCAGGAAGCTCCATACTCCTGGGAGAACCCGTCCAATATTTCGATAGGAGCGAGAATCAGGAACCCCATCATACCACCCCAAAGGTATGCTTTGTTTTTGCTCATTCCCGCATTTTGGAACAGGAGAATGCTCGCCTGACTGATATGAAAAGCTGAATAAAAATGGCCTGCTTTATCGAGTTGTTTCCATTCCGCATTATCATTGAAAAAATGAAAATTAGTTCTTGGGAATTCCTCATACCATGTCTTATTTAAGCCATATAAAGCCGCCCCATATAGTACTCCTGAAGCTATTGCAATGTTTCTGGTACTGTTATTAACTTCGTCATGATTATTGATAGAATCACCTGGTTGCGCCTGGATACATAGAGAGGTCAGAAACAAAATTGCCCCAATAGCTGAGACATTTATTTTATTTGGTAATTGAGGCTCCAGTGTTTTCTTCATGCTCAACATTACGAGAGACATCCTGCGCGTCTTTCTTCTTTTCTTTCTTACTAAAAAGTTCATTTACACGATTGAATGTCTGAGTATGGATAAGACTAAATCCAGCCGAGGTGGTATTGGTGTTTTCTATGCCTGAATTTAGTGAATTATAGGTATTTCTGTTGTACATTTTAGCTCTAAATTTGCCATCAGGAGAAAGCAAATATTCCAAGGTCCAGTCTCCTGCCACACTACTAAAGTCACTGGTATTTTCTACTGTATTCGAGAAACCACCTTCCCGGGTAATTCTCAATCTGCCATCCAGAAAGGTATAACTCAATCGGAGCTGGAAAGTATTTAGCGCTTCCTGATCCAGGCCATTCAGGTCAACATCGATTTCAAGATTTTCATCCATTTGGGAAAACCAATAACTCAACTGATTGGAAAGTAATTCACTGACACTGCTACCTAGTGCATTGCCTTCCCCAAGGCTAAGGTCATCAGGTGGAGAGAATTGCCGTAATACAATCAAACTAAATACTTGCCTATTGAGTGCTTGTTCATCATTTTTTATTTCCTGGATAGCCCTGGTAATGTCAGGGTCTACCGTTTGATTGGCTCCCAGGTACAAGTCAAATTCAATTTCAGGGCTTAGAAGCTGACCCTCCAGGTCCAGCTGTACAATTACCGGGTATCTGCCACGAACAATACTTTCGGGTTGATTGGAAAATAAAGGAGATATATCTGCGGTTTGTTCATAGGTAGCTTGAATATCCATAATCCCCTCATATGGATCTCCATACCAGGATATCCTACTGGTTGGCAAAATATTGAATTCCTTATTTATTATATTGTATAAAGTGAAGTTGTAACCACCCTCTTCAATAATATACTCTCCAAACATGTTAAAATCTCCCTGGGTATCAATCAGCATGTTTATATGTCCATTTCCTCGACCTCTGATTATATCACCAGCCTTTAAGTCGAATATGATCTCCATATAGGCATCAGGTGTGATTTCCAGGTCGAAGTCAAGACTGATACCTGCTGCCTTTATGCGTCTTACTTCCAGGTCATTATTGCCGATACTCAGGGTGTCATTGAAGCTTACAAAATTGATGTAATCTTTATCTTGAACATCCGTACTTTCATTTATTGGAATAAAGATTCTGGTTCCTTTCTCTGAAATAGCGGAGGCTTTGACTTTAAAGTTACCAAGTGGGCCATCAAAGTGAATGTTGCCGCTTACAATGGCAGAGCCATAATATAAGCTGTTGCGCTCATTTACAGTGTTTAGTACCATGAAGTTTGTCAACGTTCCTGATAAATCTAATTCAAGATCTTTGAAACCATTATGAATCAAGCCTCCGTTGAGTGTAGCAAGGCTGCCATTTTTGTCGATAAGTTGCCCGTTCACTATATCTATACTGTTATCAGTAAACTGTACTTCACCTTGATAATTATATACAGTATTCAGGTAATTCACCTTGAACTGTCCTTGAGAAACTTGAACAATACCATTTAGATTGGGGCTTTTCAAGGTGCCACCTACCTCGATACTTCCGTTGAGTTGTCCTCGAAGGTCAGAGAAAGTCTTTCCTACGAAAGGTTCAACCAGATTAAGGTTTGCTTGATTCAATCGGGCCAGTAGATTTAATTGACCGCCGGTTTTTGGTGAGAAAGTTCCTTTCATATCAAGAATATTTCGCTGATCCCTGACCGCATCAAGACTGATATCAAAATAACCTTGCAAATAGTTCCAGGTAGATTTTCCTAGTATATCACCTACCATAAATTTCCCTAATTGAAAGTCTGAAATGGTCAAACCACTATTAATTTGAGGTATCTGGTAAAGATTTCTGAACTCTATGTTTGCATTTAATTCCCCGTATATTTTATATTTCAAGATTGGGTTAAGGTTCTCCACCTGAAATCGATTAAACTCCACTAACAGTGATTTTGAACTATCCCTGGAGACAATTCCATTAATTGTGATACTTTGTTGTCCGTGAAATAGGGTAACACTCCTAAAATCAAATTCACCTTTGCTTATCGATATTTGATTGTCAGGTGCTAATTTCCATAATTGGTTTAGCGCACTAAAATCAGAATCATTGAAACGCAGCACCGACCGATCATTCTGGAACTCAAGCTGACCACTTACCATCGCTCTATTTTCAGGTTGTCCTTTTACTTCAACGGCAGTTTCAAAATCAATGTGGTCGTTGTTCCAGACAGCTTCAAAGGACAGATCCTGAGTAGTAGCCAGGGTGCCAATATCTTGTTCGCTGGATAGAAAGTACGCCATTGCCAGTACGTTGGTACTATCGCTGATTTTTGAGGTATTGAAGTCAATGTTTACATCATATAGGGTATTGTTATTAAAACTTAGGGTGTCAATTTCACCATTTGCAGCTAGAATAGAGGTAAACCCATGTCGGAAATAGCCTTCAACTGGGGTATTCATTGATATACTCAAGTTTGGCTCAGCAAATTCCAAAATTGGATTAATATCTTTAAGCAAACCGGCAAAGTCGATTCGGTATTTATTGTGGGCTTTGGAAATTTTATGTTTATAATATTCTTCAATCCTCTGTTTGTCATTGATAAGATTCAATCGGTATTCATGAATGAGTCGATTTAAGTCTCCAAATAATGTACTGAACTCGAAGTCTCCTTGAGCATTGACATCAAAGCGTTCACTTGATAGACTTACCCTTCGTTCATTTGCTTTTTTCTGAGAAATCATTTCCAGATAGTCTAAGTTCAATGACTTGCCCTCATAGGTGAAATGGGTATTTTTAAGATTAGCAAAACCCACCATTTCATCAATGGTCAATCCGGTAAAATCCAGGTCCAGGTAAGTACTGAGGGTAGCTTCCTTATCAACCAGGTTTAAAGGTTTTAATATGGCAGTGTCCAATGTTGCTTCAATAGTGATGTGATCCACATTTTCACGTAGATCAATGAAGGCATTGGAAGTAAACTTTAGGTTTGGGTCGTCAATTTTGAGTTTGCCAATGAATAGTTCCCTACTCAATCGAGCATCAGTTTCAATATTGGTATAATTGTAGTTTTTAAAACCGAAACTGCTGACTTTGGCTTTCAGCTCAAAATCTGCTTTCTCAATAGTAAAGCCTGACCCTTCTATCTGTCCCCTAAAAGCTACCTTCTGAAAAATATCAGGCTGGTTAGACCACTTTCCCAGATCGAAATCGGTGGTAGCTAAAGCTCCGGAATAGGTGGCACTTTGAGTTGATTCATCAATTTTTAAATTAATATCAGATATCAGGGTACCTAATTGGGTAAAGAATGTTCCATTAGCTACAAAATCTCTAGGGAACCCCAAAAACTGACTATTCAAGCGAATAGTACCAAATTTCGATGCCTCAAGCAACAGTTTATCTCCAATGAATGGTCGAAGGTCATTAGGAGAAATAACGGAATTGGCTAAACTGGCATCAATAAAAGTGTCTTGAAATTCCGGCAAGCCTTCCATACTAATATGTCCAATTAAGCGGCTTTTATTTCCAAATTTCAGCTCTACATTGCTAAAATTAAACGACGTAATCTTGCCATTGAAGTCGCCGCTTAATATATAGTGTTGATTGGTACGGCCTAATGTGCTAACGAAAAGTTTGAGGTCTTTTGCTGCAATATTGGCTTTTGCAAAACTGGCATCTATGTGAACACTATCTCTGAAGCTACTAAGTGCCGTAGGGTGATTGTATCTAAAGACCAAAGAGTCTTTAATCTCACTTTCTCCAACCAACAACTGGAGGTTTCTGAAAGCCATAACCTTATTGGTGAAATAAAAGTCTGTGATAAATTCATGAATTGTCAAAGAAGTCAGCGGCTCTACAGCCTCAAAGTGACGTATTTCCAACCTGATGGTATCGTTCCGAATTTTAAAGTTGTGGATTTCAGTATATAAACTATCCATCAGAAAGTGATGGTAGTCAAATCCGTATTTTATGGAGTCTTTGGTAATATTATTCAGTTGGATCTTGGAGCCAATTATATGTACCTGACCAATAAAGAAATCCCGTTTGGCTACTTTACTTTCCGGATTAACCCATTGCTTAATATTTTTAATAAATCCCCCAATATTGATTTCTTCTTCAACAGAATATTTAGTTAGATTCACGTTCGCTTGCGTGAATGTGGCATGGTCCAATCGAATCTGATTACTGGAAATTAAGGTGGAAATATCAAAATCAATTAATAAATCTGCCACCCCGATCATTATATTTTGGTTTTGATCGTAAATACGTAGTCCTTTGATTTTTAATTCGTCGAACCAATCCAGGTGAACCTGTTCTATAGTTACTTTATAATGAATACGATCGGTAACGGTTTTTGAAAGCTCTTTTACTACCCTTGTCTGAATGAAAGGGATTTGAATGGAAGCCGCCAATAAGATAAAAAAGATAATAATTCCGATGATAAACCAGAATATTGCTTTGACCACCGGATTTTTAATAAATTTGATTTTCGACGTGCTCATTAACACATGGCTAAATCCCCGACAATACTAGCAATAGAGTCCTCATGTGATGAAACTTCAGCGGCTGTAGTACATCAAGGAAAGGTACTTAATAATATAATTGCAACGCAAAATATCCATAAAAATTATGGCGGTGTGGTACCTGAATTAGCATCCAGGGCACATCAATCAAATATTGTGCCGGTTGTTGATACTGCTTTAAGGAAATCGGGTATAGGCAAACACCAGTTAGATGCAATAGCGTTTACCAGGGGTCCGGGATTGCTAGGTTCTCTTCTGGTGGGTACATCCTTTGCTAAGGCGATGGCGCTCTCACTGGATGTTCCACTGATTGCAGTTAATCATATGGAGGCCCATGTGCTTGCTCATTTTATCGTTCCTCCTCATCCTCAGTTCCCATTTATATGCCTTACTGTGAGTGGTGGACATACACAATTAGTACTGGTTAAAGACTATCTTGATATGCAGGTTATAGGCCAGACCAGGGATGATGCGGTAGGGGAGGCTTTTGATAAAATCGCTAAACTGTTGGGGTTTGAATATCCTGGTGGCCCAATAATTGATAAAAATGCTATTAAAGGTGATGCCATGGCCTTTGAGTTTCCTCAAACTAATATACCCGGTCTTGATTATTCATTCAGTGGAATCAAAACCGCTGTAATGTATTTTATGAGGGATGGTATCGCTGAAAACCCAGATTTTATCAAAGACAATCTTTTTGATATATGTGCCAGCGTACAACATACTTTGGTTCAAATGCTGTTTAGGAAACTCATTGTGGCCACGAAACAATACAAAATTTCGCAAGTAGCCATTGCAGGTGGTGTCGCGGCTAATACCGGATTGAGACAAGGGCTTCAAATGCTGTCGAAATCACAGGGTTGGGAAGTATTTATTCCGGAGTTTCAGTATTGCACAGATAATGCAGCAATGATAGCTATCGCCGGTCACTACAAGTATCTTGAGAGGCAGTTTTCAGATTTGTTCGTGAGCCCGGATCCACGTATGGTGTTAGGAGATCCCGATAAAAATCACAAATCCCAGTGATCA
>QIMC01000311.1 GCA_003232185.1 Flammeovirgaceae bacterium
GCAGTTTCAAATTTTTCCTCCAGTAGAGACTGAGTTAGTGTTTGGGGATTAGTATTTGGCATTTCCATGTAGCTGGTAATGCCACCAGCAACTGCAGCTTTAGACTCGGAAGCGATATTGCCTTTGTAGGTAAATCCCGGCTCGCGAAAATGTACCTGGTCATCGATGCACCCGGGAAACAAATACTGCCCTCTGGCGTCAATGGTTAGGCTTCCTGGGGCGGACAGATTGGTTCCTATTCTGTAAATATGGTTTCCTTTTATCAGTACATCCGTTAGGGAAATACGATCTTCGTTAACCAGTGAAGCATTCTTAATTAAGATGGAGGCCATTTGTGCAATTATACGATATTTGGATATAATAATTTAGTTTTAAGCAACCGTAAAAAATTACCGTGAAAAGCTCAGGATTTCAACGTTTCAAGTTAAATAAACAGTTGCTTCAGGCAGTAGCCCAGGCAGGTTATGACTTGCCTACCCCCATTCAGAAAAAGGTCATTCCCCTTATTTCCTCAGGACATGACGTAATGGGCGTGGCACAAACCGGTACTGGAAAGACTGCCGCTTTCGTATTGCCATTGTTGATGAAGATCAAGTATGCACAGGGAAAAATGCCCAGAGCACTTATCGTGGGCCCTACCAGGGAATTGGTTACACAGTTATATCAGGAAGTTAAAAAGCTGAGCATGTTTACTGACCTAAGATCGGTGGCAGTTTATGGTGGAATAGGTCCCAAAACACAGATAGAAGCGCTGGAGCAGGGAGTCGATATATTAGTAGCTACCCCTGGTAGATTTCTGGATCTATATGGCAGGGGGATTATTCAAGTGAAAGATTTGAAAACTTTGGTTCTGGATGAGGCGGATAAAATGATGGACATGGGTTTTATGCCGCAAATCCGAAGAGTCCTTGAAATAATACCTGTCAAACGACAAAACTTATTGTTTTCTGCTACTATGTCACCAAATGTGATCAAGTTATCCGAAGAATTTTTGGAATACCCCCAGGTTGTTGAAACTACGCCTTCCGCTACTACCGCAGAGACAATTTCCCAGTATTGCTTCCAGCTACCTAATTTTAAAACTAAAATTCACTTACTGGAGTATTTATTGAGAGATGATGAAGCTTTCAACAAGGTGATCGTGTTTGTGAAAACCAAGAAAGTGGCAGATAATTTATATAAATACTTGCTTCGATCGACTAAAGGTGAAATCAAGGTGATTCATAGCAATAAAGGTCAAAACACTCGATTAAATAACATGGAAGCCTTCAAGGAAGGTATGGTGCGTGTTTTGGTTAGTACAGATGTTTCAGCCAGGGGCATCGATATTACCATGGTAAGTCACGTTATTAACTTTGAAGTACCGGTAGTATATGAAGATTATGTACATCGGATTGGTCGAACCGGTCGGGCGACCAACCCAGGAATTGCCATCACGTTTTATCACCCGGCCGAGCAGTATCATCTGAGGAAAATTGAAAAATTGATCAAAGAAGAAATAGAACAACGACTTATTCCGACTGAAATTGATATTGAAGAAACTGGTTTTGAAGAGTTACAGATGATGAGGCGTGCCATTGATCGACAGAGACAACTTGAAGATCCAACCTTTAAGGGAGCCTTCCATGAAAAAAAACAGAGAAAACCAAAAAAAAAGCCATCAAAAGGGAAGCGACGTCCCGGTCGTTTCTAATTAATTCTTAGAGTTAGGTGGTATTGAAAAAAAATAGAAGCGTTCTAAAATTAAAGTAGCTTTATTCCTAATATCTTATATATTTGTGTTCAGGAAGGATTGAAAAATCTTTTTTTCCATAGCTGGTTGAGAAGATCTTGGGGGTAAGTATTCTGTACTTCCCTCAAGATTATTTTTTAGTCCAATTGGCTCATTCTAATCCGTTCCTCTCTATTTGCCAGCTCCCAGGTAGTATGAAAAACAAGATCAGTTCGTTTCTTCAATAAATCGAATCGAATTTTCTCAATGGTATCAGTTGATTGATGGTAATCTGCATGGGTGCCGTTAAAATAAAAGATAATAGGGATGTTGTGTTTCGCGAAATTATAATGGTCTGATCGGTAGTAAAATCGTTGAGGGTCATCAGGAGCATTGTACTTATAATCCAATTCCATATGCGTATACATTTTATTCATTTGTTCATTAATAGTATGCAGATCCATAGAGAGTCGATCTGAACCAATAATATAAACATAGGGATCCTGATCTTCATGAGCAGGGTCTACCCGGCCGATCATGTCAATGTTTAAGTTGGCTACAGTTTTAGCTAAGGGCCAGGCTGGGTTATTAGTGTAGAATTCTGATCCGAAAAGTCCTATTTCTTCACCGGTTACAGTCATAAACAAAATACTTCTTCTTGGTCCATGCCCATTGGTGTTGGCAATTGAGAATGCCTGGGCCATTTCCATCAGTGCAGCTGTACCAGAGCCGTCATCATCAGCCCCATTGAAAATCAGGTCGCCCCTCTTGCCTATATGGTCGTAATGTGCTGTGATTACTACCAACTCTTCTTTTTTGTCAGTGCCTTTGATATAGCCCAGTACATTTTCTGTCTCGAATTGCTCTGATAATTTCTCAATCTTCACTTTAATAAGAACTGGCTTGATCTTTTTAAATGGATTTTTAGACGATTTTTCAGCTTTTTTATGAACCTTTTCCAACTTTTGTATATCTACACCTAATAATTCAGCCAACAGTTCAATGTGACTAAAGAATAATATTTTATCACCTGGGGATTCCTGTTCCCAGGTGATGGAAGTTGCCTTGAAATAATGAGCATTTTTAACCTTAAACGCTTCAAATTCTGTTTTACTATTGGTGTTCAATACCAAGAAAGCAATGGCTCCATTTTCTTGAGCTACTTTTATTTTTTGCTGCCTTTCTTTTGGGGTCTTTGCAAAAAAAGCCACCATGCCGTTTTTTACATTCAAGTCCCGGTAATCTTTTTCTTCTCCATTACCTACAAAGCGCAAAGACATTTCAGAAGGGGGTGAAATTTTGGCATTCCCATAATAGAGGAGGTCAATCATATGCAGGTATTTATGGCCATTCGATTCAATGGAAATTTCTTCATGGAAATTTCGGTATAACATAAATTTTTGAAAGTAAAGACTGTCAGAACCTGCTGCTAACAAGGGGCGAAGCTTGCTGTCTTTGAAATGTTCCCTAATAAAGGCAGCGGCCATTTTTTGTCCCCGACTGCCGGTTTCTCTTCCTTCAAGGGCATCTGATGCTAGAATGCTTAGGTAGTTTTTCAGGTCACCTTCGGTAATGGTTTTGGCATATTGTAGTGCCAGTGAATCTGTCCTTCCTGTTAGTTGAGTGGCAATATTTTCCTGTGAATAACCGGAGTTGTTAAAGAAAACAACCAACCAACCTAGTGTGATAAGATTTCGCATTAATTCCTGTTTTTTGGTTAAGATATAACAATAGTCAAGTGATCAAAAAGAAATTGTGACAAACGGCAAATTGACATAATAAATACGCTTCCAGTCAAAAAATGACAATTATATTTTACCTTTGTACAGCTTTTCTGGCGGCTATTAAGTACGAATTTTATGAGGATAGAAATTAACAAAAGCCATCAATTTTGCGATCGCCATAATGGGCCTGACCAAGATGAGATCAATGAAATGCTTCTGGTAATTGGGGCTTCTGACATAGATCAATTAGTAGCACAAACTATACCCCCGGGAATTCGTCTTGACCAGGCACTCAATCTTCCAGCTGCTCAAAATGAATCCGACTTCCTTGCCTCTTTTTCAAAATTGATGAAAAAGAACAAAGTATTTAAATCCTACATTGGATTAGGATACTATAATTGCAATTTACCCTTAGTAATTCAGCGCAACATTTTGGAGAACCCGGGTTGGTACACTGCTTACACACCTTATCAGGCAGAAATTGCTCAGGGTAGAATGGAAGCACTGGTAAATTTCCAGACCATGGTCACCGACTTGACGGCTATGGAACTTGCGAACTCATCATTGCTTGATGAAGGTACTGCGGCGGCGGAGGCGATGAGTATGTTGTTTAATCTCCGCAAAGGAGATAAAAAGAATACCACGAAATTTTTCGTGCATAATAAGGCACTTCCCCATACCATTGAGATCCTTCAAACAAGGTCTGCTCCCTTGGGGGTTGAACTGGTAATTGGGCCACTCTCAGAGTTTGAACTTGATCCATCGATTTATTTTGGAATTTTATTGCAGTACCCTGACATGGAGGGTGGAATTGAGGACTATCAGGAAATCATAGCGGATGCTCATAGGCATGAAGTATTGTCTGTAGTTGCAGCGGATCTTTTGAGTCTTACTTTACTGAAACCTCCTGGAGAAATGGGTGCAGATGTAGTAGTTGGTACCACCCAGCGGTTTGGAGTACCGATGGGTTATGGAGGGCCACACGCAGCTTATTTCGCTACCAGAGAAAAATTTAAAAGACAAATTCCGGGACGCATAATTGGCATATCCGTGGATAAGCAGGGTAAAAAAGCATATCGAATGGCACTGCAAACCCGTGAGCAGCATATTCGACGTGAAAAGGCCACCTCTAATATTTGTACTGCACAGGTTTTGTTGGCGGTAATCGCCGGTATGTATGCGGTATACCATGGAGCGGAAGGCCTTAAAAAGATTGCATCCAGAGTTCATGGGCTAACGATTATTCTGGCAAGAGGTCTTGGCCAACTTGGGTTTGAAATCTCCAACCCTAATTATTTCGACACTGTTACCATACAAATGCCCAACAGTGCCCTATTAGAAAGCATCAAGGTGTTGGCATTATTAAACGAATGTAATTTCCGGTATGATGGAGATCAGTCTGTAGGGATTTCTTTAGATGAAACTACCAAGATTGAAGATGTTGAACAGATACTCAATATCTTCTCCAAATCTACCCAGCAGGAAAGTATGATTCACATGGAGGAGTTATCACAGGATCTCGAATTTCAGTGGTCCAGCCATTTGATCAGAGAAAGCGAATATTTAACCCACCCGGTATTTCTAAACTATCAGACAGAACATCAAATGTTGCGGTACTTGAAAAGGCTGGAGAACAGTGATCTTTCTCTGGTTCACAGTATGATATCTTTGGGATCATGCACCATGAAATTAAATGCAACAGCAGAAATGATGCCCATTACCTGGCCGGAAATTGCTAACATTCACCCCTTTGCGCCAAGAGATCAGGCATTGGGTTATCGGGAAATGTTTACGGAACTAGAAGGTTGGCTTAGTACAATTACTGGTTTTGAGGCTACTTCCCTACAACCAAATTCCGGTGCTCAGGGCGAATTCGCAGGCCTAATGGTGATTCAGGCCTATCATAGATTTAATAATCAGCAGGATCGTAGTATTGCCTTAATTCCTTCTTCAGCTCACGGTACCAACCCGGCAAGTGCAGTGATGGCAGGTATGCAAGTAGTGATTATTAAATGTGACGAACATGGGAGTATTGACCTCCAGGACTTAAATGAGAAAGTTTCTTTGCATGAAAACAAGATATCGGCTTTAATGATAACTTATCCTTCCACCCATGGGGTCTTCGAAGAAGCAATAGTAGAAATATGTGAGACCATACACCGGGCAGGGGGTCAGGTTTATATGGATGGTGCAAATATGAACGCTCAGGTTGGATTGACCAGCCCAGCCAAAATTGGTGCGGATGTTTGTCATTTGAATTTACACAAGACCTTTTGTATTCCACATGGTGGAGGTGGACCGGGGGTAGGACCAATTTGTGTGGCAGCCCATCTGAAACCATTTCTACCGGGCAGCCCAATTATAAATATGGGACCGGAGCATGCAATCACTGCGGTAAGTGCGGCCCCTTGGGGTAGTGCCAGTATCTTGTCAATTAGTTATGCATACATTGCTTTGATGGGTGGGCCAGGTTTGAAGAAAGCTACAGAGCTGGCCATACTCAATGCTAATTATGTAATGAAAAAGCTTCAGGGGTCTTATGAAATCCTTTATTTGGGTTCAAACAATAGATGTGCCCATGAAATGATTATCGACTGTAGGTCCTTCAAGGCTTGTGGTGTGGAAGTGGATGACTTAGCCAAACGATTAATGGACTATGGGTTTCATGCCCCAACTGTTTCATTTCCTGTGGCTGGCACTATGATGATAGAACCAACGGAAAGTGAGACCAAGGGGGAAATAGATAGATTTTGCGCGGCTATGATGGCTATAAGAGAAGAAATAAGGGATATTGAGAATAAGCATGCAGATAAGGAAAATAATCTGCTAAAAAATGCGCCTCATACTGCAAACATGGCCTGTGGAGATAACTGGGAATATCCTTATAGCCGGCAGCAGGCAGTGTATCCATTGCCCTTTGTTAGAGAAGCAAAATTTTGGCCACTAGTAAGTCGTATAGACAGTGCTTATGGCGACAGGAATTTAATATGTAGTTGTATTCCAGTTGAATTATATCAGGCAGAGGTGGTTGTAAATTCGTAGCTGCTGATTCAAGGATTTTAGATTATCCGCTAATTATCAATGTTGCCAACATAGGTTTTGGATCTCACCAGTTCTCCGCTTTTATTGTATAATTTGACATCGCCTTTAACTATTCCCTGTCTATAAGGTGTTTCTCTTTTCACCTTTCCATCTTTGTAATACTCTAAAAGCAAACCATCTTCGCTATCATTTTCGAAGCTAGCCTCAGTACGCAATAATCCATTTTGCCAGTATTTCTTAAAGGCTCCGTTTTTTAAACCTTTGCGATAGTTTCCCAGTCGATTTCTGGTGCCGGTACGATAGTAGTCGTTAAAGTAACCATGAAGTAGATCATTCCGGTATTCCTCTTCTGATTTCAAAAGACCATTAGACCAGTATTTAACCACCAGCCCATGTAGTTGATCGTCCTTATAATGGGTGATAGATTTGACTTTTTCACCAGATAGTTCCACCCATTTGCCCTGTTTCAATCTGGTGGCTGATATCTGATTTAGTTTAGGAGGAGTAGTTTTATAAAATCGTTGAGCTTGAAGAGCAGGAGCTGAAAAAATTATTGTCAGTAGAAATAAATATAGTTTCATCAATTTGTGCTCATCAAACCACATATATATCCAATATAAGAATTATAAAGAATTATCGGTACTCTGTCAAACATCAATCAGACAGAATGTCTTAAACCCTTCAGATATTAACATGTCTTTCAGCATGGTAAGATGACCTCACCAAAGGCCCGGATTCCACATATTTAAGGCCCCGTTTCAATCCTTCTTCTTTGTATTGTTCAAATTGTTCAGGATGTATGAACTCTGCTACTTCAATGTGTAATGAGGTAGGTTGTAGGTATTGACCAAGAGTTAGAATATCCAGCCCATGAGCTACCAAATGATCCATTTCTTCATATACTTCTTCCTTCTTTTCTCCCAGACCAAGCATAATTCCCGATTTGGTTCTTTTGCCAGCTTCTTTGGTTAATTGTATCTGCTTTAGACTCCGGTCGTATCTAGCCTGGGGTCGTACCGGGCGGTATAATCGACTAACCGTTTCCATATTATGAGATACCACTTCCTGACCTGCACTAATCATTCTGTATAAGGCCTCCCAGTTCCCCTTTACATCCGGAATTAGGGTCTCGATGGTAGTATCCGGGCTTAATTCCTTAACCTTTACTACTGTTTGGTACCAAATCTCGGCACCCCGGTCTTTCAATTCATCACGATTCACCGAAGTAATAACCGCATGTTTCACCTTCATTAGCTTGATAGCTTCTGCTACTCTTGCTGGTTCCTGTTCGTCGTACTCCGGCGGACGACCGGTGGCGACGGCACAAAATGAGCAACTACGTGTACATACATTTCCGAGGATCATAAATGTGGCGGTACCTACGCCCCAGCATTCACCCATATTAGGGCAATTCCCACTCTCACAAATAGTATGAAGCTTATATTCATCCACTAGTTTTCTGACCTTTGCGTACTCTTTGCCAATGGGCAGTTTTACTCTTAACCAATCAGGCTTTCTAGTGCGTTCAGGACGGTTGGGTGATATAACAGGAAGTTCAATCATAAAAATATATTGAAACTGTAAAGTTATAAAAGGATTTGGTAAATGGAGAAGTTATCTTCTGCGACCGTAGAACAAGGTAACATAGAATGAAGTAAAAAACTGGTCATTGGTGGCATTGGGAACCAGAATAATCTCATTGGTAAACCCTTCAAAAACAAGACCCAACTCGATACCAGATACATTAGATTTAAAAGCTCCAAATTCAAAGCTGAGTCCGGGTTTTACGTTTAAACCGAATTGAACCTGAGACTCACCAATGCCCTGAAGAATATTACCGGTGCCCAAGATACTTCTTGGATCTACGTGCTTCTCTGTGTCAAAAGGCTCGTTAATCCCCTGCCTGTTTTGAATGTAATACGGAGCTACCAGCCCGATAGTGGGACCACCGGCAAGTATTGCGTGAATCTGTAATCCTTGAAATGATGCTTTTTTGAAAATTACCCGCTCCCTTCCATACTGGAGCCGGATAGAATATAGGTAGTTTTCTTTGCCCCAAATGAAGGAGTTCCCATTAAGCTGATTGGAATACCTGGCTTCTTTTGAGTGCTTGATGTTCATCAATTCCAACCCGAAAGTTTGAAATTGATTTTCGTCTATTCGAATACTTTTTTTCAGCGCAAACCCGCCAATTAGTCCTCCACGGGTGTTTTTATTGATTCCCCAAACGAATTCACTGGTGTATTCGTAGTCTTCAGGACCTTGAGCTTGGATGGTATTCCCTGCAAATAGAAATAAGAATATGAGAGGAAATACCCTGTAAAATCTCATATGTGTTTTGACCTTAACTGTTAAATTTAACTATTTCTCTATTAACAGAAAAATAATCTAATTAGTTTATAGCAGTGCTGTAATCTAAATACATTGGTTATCTGTACACACTGTAGTGCAGAGCCTATTCCTAAGATTTCCGAGAAGGCTCTTATCGCTCATTTAGCAATGACAAGTTGGTGTAGCGCTTTTCTTATTGCCCCATGATTAACCCCTAGATGGGAGCCATGAAATATACAAATTCCCTCATGAATGAGTAGAATCTGAGGAGATTGATGCCGAACCTGGAATTGCTTTTCAATTTCATTTGAAACCCCTCGGAATGATATTAAATCCAGGGAATAGGGTTCAATATCCAGAGCGTCCTGATCCCAGGAGCTTTCCAGCCTGGATCGTATCATGCTACTGATAGAACACCTGGTACTGTGTTTAAAGATTAAAACTGGTTGATTAAAGGACTCCTTAGTAATGTTTTCCAAGTCCACAGATGTGTGCAATTCTTTCCAATCCATAAATATAATTAGTGCTATAGTTAAACAGCTTTGTCCAACCTTAACAGCTTTCTTCAATTAATTGTTCCAAATATCACGTTCTTTTGGATCGTATTTTGGTTTTTTCCCCTTATTCTTCAAATGCTTGGGCTGGTCGGCGTTTTTCTTGGTTTTGGCCACTAGCAGCTTCCATTTTCTGGATAGGCTATCCCGTTTATTTGAATCTTTTATCCGTCCTCCCGTATAGGTAGCGCTTGGATGAAGATCTTTACCCTTGTTACGCCGGACCTTGTAGTTCCCTGCAAAGAGTTGTTGCTCCCGGGATTTCTGTCGGTACGCCCGTTTTTTAAAGAATCGGGTAGAAGTTTTGTAATTACCCCGAAAGTCCAAGCCCTCTGTTTTAATTCTGGAATTGGTTTTTACTTTATAATGTCCAGCAAAGGTGGTGCCAGGCGTATTAATTTTAGCATTTGGTTTGACCTTTAGGTTTCCTGCGTATCGGGTTCCTTCAGTTCGGGTTTTCTGATTACGTTTTACCTTAAGGTTTCCTTCAAAGGTGGATCCATCCCAGCCAACAATTTTCTTGGTGCTACGAAGATCACCCCTAAAGGTAGATCCTGGGCCTTGACGGATATCCTTAGGCCTCATGCCCTTAATAGCATAGGTACTGGCCTTGGTATCAGGTTTTAGTTTTTTGAGTTTTTGGTCTCCCGCCCAATCTCCTCCATAATCGTAAATCTTTCGATTTGGCATTTTCATATTTCCCCTATGAAGTGTACCTGGAGTTCCAATGATCGCTTTGTTCCTTTTCAGGTTTCCTTTCCATTGTGTCCCCTGATCCTGTAGCTTAATATCTGGAACTCCTCCTTTTTTAAAATTTCGTCCCCGTTCTCCATAAATAGTCGTTCGCCCCCCTGCATTTGAAACACCTGAGGTACTTTGTCCGGTATAGGTAGTTCCATCATTTCCACCTTTAATGCTTTTTGGGCGACCCCTTCCACTGAAGGTAGTGCCATCATTGCCACTTCTAATGCTTTTTGGGCGACCCCTTCCACTGAAGGTAGTGCCATCATTGCCACTTCTAATGCTTTTTGGACGACCCTTCCCGGTGAAGCTGGTACCCTCAGTCCCTGAAATGCTTTTTGGGCGACCCCTTCCACTGAAGGTAGTGCCATCATTGCCACTTCTAATGCTTTTTGGACGATCCTTCCCGGTGAAGCTGGTACCATCTGTGCCACCCGTAATAGCTTTTGGTTGCCCTTCCCCAGCAAACCGGGTGCCCTTGGTCCTACTGGGAGGCCCTTGCTGTCCTGTTCGCTCAAGATATTTTCTGGCATTCCGTCCGCTGTTTTTAGTAGGATTGCCTTTTAGGCGGGTAGACTCTATGGAGATTTTGTCTCCCTTGTATTTAGTTCCCTGACTGGTATTTATGGATTTTGGCCTATTATTCCCTGAATAATTAGTGCCTCTGGTTCTTTTGGGTGGGCTGTCGACTCCTATTCTTTGTTGGTACTTGACCCCGCTGGTTTGTTTCTTCCTGGTGGGATTGCCGGTTATTTTGTTCTCGTCAGGAATAGGATCCCCCCGATGTCTGGTACCTTTGCTTTTCTCAACAGATTTGGACCTTCCCTTACCGGTAAACTTTGTTCCTTTGGTACCACGTGGTATTTTTCCAACACCTACTCGCTCCTGATAACTTTTCCCAGAAGTTTTTTTAGATTTTTTGGTTGGGTTTCCCTTAACCGCAGGAGTTGCAGTTGGCTCGATTTTACCCTGATATTGTGATGCTTTTTTGCTTTTCTTTTTCTTAGACTTCTTATTTACTTTTTCATATTTCTTTGAAGGTGCTTTGTCCTGAGCCATCACAGGACCTCCAGCAAGAAGTAAACCGAAAATGAATAGTACTATAAAATATCCCGGGCGGGGTGCAACAAGCCACCAGGATATAGATAAAATGGAACGATATGTTGATAAGTTACTACGCAAAATGATCCGATACCTTGTCAATACTAACAAATTAATAACGAATTTATTCTATATATAGGGTAAGTCGGGCCTAATTATTACATCGGCAATAATATGACTAACAATTTGCCTCAAAAGTTCCTTCAACCCAGAATTGTCATTAGAAATTTACTGTGGCTTCTAATTTACTATTATTCAGGCACGTACTCACTTTTTGGTACTCACCATAATCTTACTATGTCTCCGTGCCAAAAAGTTGCGTGAGCACCTGACTTGCCTTTGGCACAGTAACTAAGAACCCTCGCTACAAAGTCCAATGACAAATCTGGGTTAAAACCGAAGAATCTAAAAATTCAATAATTCTTTAATTTTTTTATGGAATCGTCGGACTGGTAGAAAGTTGTCCTCTAAATTAGGTGAAAAAGGCACAGGCGTATCTAGTGAGCCGACGCGCATTACTGGAGCATCCAGATACTCAAAGCAATATTCCCCTATCCAGGCAGCAATTTCCCCACCAATTCCACCAGTTTCACAGTCCTCATGTAGCACCAGAACTTTTCCGGTTTTCTTTACTGACCTGGCAACTGCTTCTTTGTCCCACGGCATCAATGAACGAAGATCTATCAGCTCAAGGTTATACGAAGGCTGCTGAGTTAGCAACTGTTCGACCCATATTACGCCCATACCATAGGTTACCACAGTAGCACTATTTCCTTGAATCTTCACCATTGCCTCCCCAATGGGTACTAAATGATATCCGGATTCAACCGGTCCGGAAATGGATCGATATAGTGCTTTGTGCTCGAAGTACAATACCGGGTTTGGATCTTCTATCGCGCTCAAGAGTAGCCCATAGGCATCAGCAGGATTACTGGGATATACGACCTTTAATCCAGGAGTATGAAAGAACCAGGCTTCGTTGGATTGAGAATGAAATGGACCGGCACTTACACCCGCTCCAGTGGGCATTCTGATCACTACGTCAGCATTTTGTGACCAACGATAATGAGATTTAGCAAGATTGTTTACAATTTGATTGAAACCGCAGGTCACAAAATCAGCAAATTGCATTTCTACTACTGATTTGAATCCTGTAATTGACAATCCTAAGGCCACACCAATGATTGCCGATTCACACAATGGTGTATTTCGTACTCTTTCCCTTCCGTATTTCTCGACCAGACCGTTGGTAACCTTAAAAACACCACCGTATTCAGCAATATCCTGTCCCATCAGGATCAGCATGTCATGCCGG
>QIMC01000454.1 GCA_003232185.1 Flammeovirgaceae bacterium
GTAATGGGCAGTCCCTCTTCTTCTCAGCCGGTTATTTTGGCAAGAAAGATTTGCTAAAGATTAACCTGCTTAAGGGTCAAAATCGCAATAATCTGGCCTATCTCCCTATCTACATAGATGATATCCTGGCAGACCCCAGGACCAACTACCTGGATCCGGGTGATGAAGATGATTTCAAACAAAGCGTAATTCAACTCCAGCACACCCACTGGTTCGATGCTCGATGGAGTCTGAGCTCCTATGGAGTCTGAGCTCCTCGCTGTACTACGGCAGTGCAGGGGGAGATTTCCCCTATGGATTTGATGATGGCACCGGGAATATTGTTCAGCTTAACTTCCCATTGTACAATGATCACTATGGATTGATGACCTCAGTAAGTGGTGAAACAGCTTCGGGGTGGAAGCTGCATGCAGGGTTGCATGGTTATATTTTCAAACGGAAGAATGAGGAAGGGTTCCTTCCGGACAAAGACAACCCGTATTATAGCGATCGTACCAACAAAGGCGAAATAAGTTTGTTTGGTAAGGCCAGCAAAAACTGGGGTCCCTGGAGTGTGTATATGGATCTTCAAGTGAGAAGGGTCGCAATGGAATTTGAGCCGGACCTGGCTTATTTGGAAAACCAGGGAGTGCCAACCAATGGCCTGGTGGTTCCTGACCGAACCTGGACTTTCGTAAACCCCAAAGTGGGTATGCATTATAAGGTAAGTAAAGCTACCAGCCTATTCATATCACTAGGGCACAGCGGACGTGAACCAACCAGGTCGGACATCCTGGGATCAACCGTAATTAGTGCCTATAATATCGATGTTGTTATGGACCCAGAGGCTGTGCGGGCAGAATATGTTACCGACCTTGAGCTGGGCACGGATCTGACCTTTGATAAATTTAAGGCAATGATAAACCTGTTCTATATGGATTTCAAGGATGAAATCGCTCCTACCGGAGAATTTATTACTGAAGGGTTTGTTCAGTTGAGACAAAATATTCCAGATAGCTATCGTGCCGGTTTGGAGGTGGACTGGAATTGGACACCAATCAATAAATTGAGATTCCAGGGTCAATCAACCTATATGAAAAGTAAGGTTAAAACATTTACCCCCGGCGGCACCAATGAAACGTATGAGGATATTGAGCATATTTTGACTCCGGAATGGCTAATGAATCTTCGCGGAGTCTATCAGCTAAACAAGTATCTGTCTTTTGGATTATCTGGTCGGTATGTGAGCGAATCATTTTTAGAATTGACCAACCAAGAAAGCCTGACCATGCCAGGTTTTTTCGTGGCCAATGCACATGTCACGTTGAATTGGAAAGCGCATCAACTGGATTTCAGATTCAATAATCTGTTTGATGAGTTGTACTATACCAACGGAGCTCCTTTGGATGTGGATTTTGATGGACAATTAGATGGACCTGGATACATGGTACAAGCTCCCAGGCACTTTTTTGCCACCCTAAGACTTAATTTCTAATGGTTTTATTTGAGGGTTGCCTTTATTATGCGGTCTCTGCCTTGAAGGTCCTTTTTTATTAGTACCTGAGACCATAAAGATCCCTGGAATAGTGATTTAATTGCCGGGCCGGCAAGATGGTAAATTTCAAGGAACACCTGACCGCCCGGCACCAGATATTCTGGAGCCAGCTTTGCTATTCTCTGATAAAAGATCAGGGGGTTTTGCTCTGGAACAAACAAGGCCTGTGACGGTTCGAAATCTTTCACTCCTGTGACGGTTCGAAATCTTTCACTCCGGGATCCATGGACGCATGGTCGGATTGAGGCACATAGGGCGGATTACTTACGATAATGTCCAGACTATTAATATCTGGTTTGGTGGTGAGCATATCGGCCTGGATGAAGTCGATTGCTGCGCCTAATGAAAGGGCGTTTTCCCTGGCCAGCGCCAGCGCATCCATATCGATGTCTACGGCAAAGACTTTACAACCGGCTTCCAGGTTCAAGGTGATGGCAATACATCCGGTGCCGGTGCCAATATCAAGAATTCTGCAGGCATCGGAAACGCCTTCTTTCAGCATAAAATCAGCATAAAATCCACCAGTTCTTCAGTTTCCGGTCGGGGAATCAAGGCCCTGGCGTCTGTTTTAAATTGGCGATTGAAAAATTCAGTATATCCGAGTACATATTGAATGGGTTCATTATTTAATAGTCGTTCCAGGATTTGATCAGTTCGCTGCCCCGTGGCATTGGAAATGGTTGAAACAAGTGCTCAACCACCAAAGAAGCTATTTGATCGGCTTGCCTTAGCTCATAGAGAGGGCTAAGTTTGTTTGAAAATTCTTTGCGTATAATATTGGTAGTAGTAACCCGCATGCTGTAGCAAATCTATGATCTCAAATCTCAGATTACTAGTGTCCGGTTAAAATGTGTTGCTTATTTCAACTTTCCACCCCCTACCCCCTCCTTGAGGGGGACATTTGAAATGTAAAGCGTTCCTGGCGGATATGGAACATAGTTGGCAAGCTGTCCCTCGCTGGCGGGGGTGTAGGGGGTGGAGTTCTCTCCATAGTAAAGCTAATGATTTAGTTAGGGGGTGCTTTTAGGTATTGAATAAAAACCTCTGATTAATAGCTGTACGGGGTGATTTATCCTAAGAATAAAATTAAACCGGACACCAGAGATAGTTTATATAAAACGGTCAACACTATTTATTTAGGCATTGTCATCTAACCAACTTAAAACTAAAAACTATTGTAGCTATATTCACAGTAAACATCAAACACATCAACCCATGTCATACTTCGAACAGCATCAAACCATTATATCCCGGGCGATAGAGGCACTCCACCAACGCACATTTTATGCTCAATATCCCGAATTTCCAAGCCCAAAAATCTATGGAGAAACGGCGGATGCAGATGGCAGAGCGAAGTTTCAAAGCGTTGTAGGAAAGCAGTTCAACGAATTGCTTCAAGACCAACCGTCCTCATGGATAGGGCAGGAAGAGTCGCCATATATGCAAGAGCCTCTAAATATCCAATATCCACAATTCGAAACTGAAGTATTGATATCAAGGGCCTTGGAATCATTTGATCAATGGCGTAAGATACCCCCGGAAGAGCGGGCGAGTTTATTGGTTGAAAGCCTGGAGAAAATCAAATCCAGGTTTTTTGAAATAGCCTATGCTACTATGCATACCACTGGTCAGGGATATATGATGGCCTTTCAAGCCTCTGGGCCACACGCCGCTGACCGTGCTCTGGAGGCGATCGCAACTGGATTGGAAGAACAGCAAAGATTTCCCAGGAAGGTTAATTGGGAAAAACCCATGCCAAAATACTCTATCAAACTTAAAAAGGAATGGCGTGTTATTCCCAAGGGAATAAGCCTGGTGATTGGATGTTCCACCTTTCCTACCTGGAATAGTGTGCCTGGAATTTATGCCAGTTTGGTTACTGGTAACCCTGTTTTGGTTAAACCGCATCCAGGTGCAATATTACCCATCGCCATATTTGTGGCAGAAATTCAAAAGGTATTCCGGGAAGCGGGATTGAACCCAAATATATGTCAGTTGGTAGTAGACACTTTCGAGAAACCTGCTGCCGTTGGGTTGGCCGAACACCCCGAGGTGAAATTGATTGATTTTACTGGAAACAGTGAATTTGGCGGCTATCTTGAGACTTTGCCTGGAAAGACTGTTTTTACAGAAAAAACTGGGGTCAATTCAGTGATTTTGGATTCAGTAGATGATATTGATAAAGTGGTACAGAATTTAGCTTTTTCGGTGACCCTGTACTCTGGACAGATGTGCACTGCCCCACAGAACATCTATATCACTGAATCCGGTATTATTATGGGAGGGGAAAGCATCTCAATAAGTCAGTTTTCTGAGAAACTTTCAGCAGCCATCAATGGTATTGTCGACAATCCAAAGGCAGGCCCTTTCGTGCTGGGGGCTATTCAAAGTAAAGACACTTGTGATAGGATTGAGCATGCACATAGATTAGCGGGAAAGGTCTGCTTGGCCTCCCGGTCGATTGAACATCCTATGTTTAAGAATGCGCGGGTAGCCACCCCTATGGTGTTACAATTAGATGCAGACCAAAAAGAGATTTACAGCAAAGAATTGTTTGGTCCAATTGTCCTGCTTATCAAAACCAATGATGTTGAACAATCGATTGCTCTGGCCAAAGAACAGGCCGAGACCAATGGCGCTATTTCTTGCGGCGCATATACAGTTAACCAGGAGATCAGAGATAATATCGCCGACCAAATGTCTCTGGCTTATACACCAGTTTCTTTTAACTTTACCGGCGGGATATATGTAAACCAACATGCGGGTTTCTCAGATTTTCATGTGACTGGGGGTAATCCTGCCGGAAATGCTTCATTTACAAATCCGGAATTTGTGATAAAAAGGTTCACTTGGGTTGGACTAAGAGACGCAGTCTCTTAGTCCTGGATTATAGGATATTGAAAAATTATAACCTATAACTAAAAAGTAACCCATAACTAAAAAGCCTGTTCCCAGACCGAATAGTCATCATCAAACCAGCTTCTGCCGGATCTTTTATTTTTAAAGATACCGTACACTGATGATCCGGAACCACTCAAACTAGCATATATTGCCCCCTGAGCTAATAGAACTTCTTTAATTTTCGCGATCAGTGGAAAATGTTGGAACACCGGGCCTTCAAAATCATTATTGATTGTACCTGACCAGTGTGAGACCTTACTGGTAAGCGCATTTTTGAGATTTACTGATGGTACTGCAGGGATTAACATTGAATAAGCTTTTCTGGTGTTTACCTGGATTGGTGGAGTCACTATTATCAAATGGCTGTTAGGCCAGGATAATTCAATTTCTTCCAACTGGTCTCCTTTGCCAGCGACCATCATGGATTTGCCCTTAATGAAAAATGAGCAATCACTTCCTAATTTGGAGGCTAATCGCCTCATTTCATTCTCTGACAGCGGTAAATTGAACATTTTCCGTAACCCCAATAGAGTAAATGTTGCATCTGCAGAACCCCCTCCCAAACCAGCACCGATGGGTACCACCTTGTGTAGATGAATGCACACCGGTGGTATATCGAAAATGTCTTTCAACAGATGATAAGCCTTCAGGCAAAGGTTTTCATCGGGGTTACCTGGAATGTCTAAGCCACTACTGGAAAATCGCTGTTCGTTGTCTTCAATAATTTCCAATACATCACACCATTTGATTGGGTACAGGCAACTGACAATATTATGAAACCCGTCCAGCCTTTTTTCAATAACCTGAAGACCCAGATTGATCTTGGCATGAGGAAACATTATCATGGAAGTGATGCTATTTGATTAGGTCTTCAATCAGATCTCCGGTTATTCCCGATGCGGAAAAGCCACCATCATGCATTAGGTTTTGCATGGTAACTTTTCTGGTAAGGTCCGAGAACATCACTACTACGTAGTTTGCACAGTCTTCAGCACTAGCGTTACCCAAGGGAGACATTTTATTGGCATAGTCAGAAAATATGTCAAATCCACTTACACCACTTCCAGCAGTGGTCATGGTAGGTGACTGTGAAATAGTGTTCACCCGTACTTTACTTTTCTGAGCGAAAAAGTATCCATAACTCCTCGCAATAGATTCCAATAATGCTTTGGCCTGAGCCATATCAGAATAATCAGGGAAAGTACGCTGGGCGGCGATGTAGCTCAGTGCCAGGATCGAACCCCACTCATTCATGGCGTCCAACTTATCAGCAGTTTGCAGAACTTTGTGAAATGACAATCCTGAGATGTCTAAGGTTTTTTGAAACCAATCATAGTTGAGGTCTCTATAAGACTTTTTCTTGCGCACATTTGGACTCATACCTATCGAGTGCAGTACAAAATCAATTTTTCCATCAAGAATCTCCATGCTTTTTTTGAATAACTCCTCAAGATCTTCAATGGATGTGGCATCCGCCTGAATAATTTCAGCGTTACAGGTTTTTGCAAGATTATTAATCTGCCCCATTCTTAAGGCAATTGGCGCATTGGTGAGAGTGAATCTGGCCCCCTCTTCGTGTGCTTTCAATGCGACTTTCCAAGCGATAGATTTTTCATCTAAGGCTCCAAAGATGATTCCTTTTTTTCCTTTAAGTAGATTATAGGCCATATTGTTATATCATGTTAATTTTGCCCAATATAGTAAACTCTTTTAGAACGCCGAACAACCAATGCCGAACCCCGAACCTGCCTGCAGGCAGGCGCCGAACGTCGAACAACGAAATAAGAAGTTCGACATTCCCTAATTGCTGGGTTGCAGCAGTTCTTTTGCATTGGCAAAGGCTATTTCCGAAGGATTGTTGCCTCCCAACATCTTGGCAATTTCTTTAATCCTTGCATCTCCTTGTAGCTTTCTAATTCCACTGGTAGTAGTATTAAAGTCACTTTCCTTATAGACATAGTAATGATGATCACCTTTGGCGGCAAATTGAGGTAGATGACTGATAGTAATTACCTGATGATTATTAGCCATTTCACGCATCATTTCTACCATTTGCATGGCCACTTCTCCAGAGATTCCACTGTCAATTTCATCAAAAAGAATAGTTGGCAATGACACTTTATCTGCCATTAGGTACTTCACACAAAACATCAGTCTGGAGAATTCCCCGCCTGAAGCTACTTTACCAATGGGCTGAGGGGCAATTCCTTTGTTGGCACTGAATGTCCATTGAATATCGTCCAACCCATAAACACCGGGCTCTGTTTCTTGACAAGTAATCAACAGATTACTTTCTGGCATCCCCAGCTTTCTTAGCAAACCTTCCATGCTTTGTTTAAACGATGGAAATACTTGTCTACGGCTATTCGATAGCTTGTTACCCTTTTCCATCAGCTTGGATTCTGATTGGTTAATCTGTAATTCTACTTGTTTCAGAGTTTCATCCAAATGGACTAATTGCTCTGATTGGCTGCTCAGGTTTTCCTGAATTTCAATTAATTCCTGTACTGTATTGACCCCATGCTTGTTTTGTAACCTGTAGATGGTATCCAGTCGGGATTTTAAAGATTCAATTTCAGCGGGATTATGTTCTACACCACCGTCTAATTTTCGCAATTCCTGAACAACGTCCTGGAGTTCAATAAGGGAGCTCGCTAAACGTTCCTGGAGGGCTTGATATTGCGATGCATAATCTCTGATTTTACCCATCATGTGGGTTGCTGCTATCAACTGTTTGTTAGCACTGAAATCACCGTCATCCAGGCTTAGTAAGCTGCTTTGTATTTGTACCTTTATTTCTTCTGCATGCTCCATTAATTGCAAGGAATTTTCCAAGGTCTCCTGCTCTGAGGAGTCTAAAGCAGCAGTATCCAGCTCTTCCAACAAAAAACTCTGGTAATCCGATTCCTTTTGTTGTTCCCTATATTTTGTGGTTAACTCCTGTTTCTTCTTTTTAAGAGACACCCATTGGTCATAGATTTTTTGATATTGAATTAGTATCGCTTGATTTTTACCGAATATGTCCAGAACATTTATCTGAAACTTTTGCCCGCTTAGTTTTAGGGTGTCATTTTGAGAGTGAATATCCAGCAAATGGATCCCAAGAGACCTTATGGCCTCCAAATTAACTGGAGAGTCATTAATAAAAGCCCTGGATTTTCCGCTGGTACTTATTTCACGTCTGATAATGGTTTGAGAATCATATTCCCATTGGTTTCGTTGAAATAAATGTTGTAGGGCATAATTTTTAATGTTAAAGGTGCCCTCAATGATACATTTCTGTTCTTTTTGTAGTAACACCCTGGTGTCTGCCCGATTGCCCATTAGCAGGCCAACTGCACCCAACATAATCGACTTCCCGGCTCCGGTCTCACCGGTTATCATATTAAGCCCGGCAGCCGGCTGCATTTCCAGATGTCTAATCAGGGCGTAGTTCTTAATGAGCAGATTGCAGAGCATATGCTAAGTTAAGCAGAAATAAAAAAAAAGGAAGGGAATTAGTTCTTGATAATGGATTCGTATTTTGCAGTGTTACTGGGATCCAGTTCTTTTACAATTTCATAGGCTTCTCGTCTGACCTGAATGTTGCCTTGTGAAAGCATACTAGTGATTTCGTCATTTTTGGCATCGAAAAATGAGATAATAAGTATTGAATTGGGTTTTCTCTTAGATGCTTGTTGCAGGTCTTTTAACACCTGAACCACTAGCCTTCGGCCCTCGTCAGGGTTTTCATTAAATTTGTCAAGTGCTAAACGGTGATAGTTGTAAATGGCCTCCCGCACAGTTACCATTTGTTGACTGTTCAAGTTTTCGGATAACCAAAAGCGATTGCGAAAATTTCCTTCAAATTGAGACCAACCCGTACGATTAGATTGTTGGGTATTATTGACAGTTATCTGAGCTTTTTCGAAATAAGGAGTCCCACCCAGTTTTTCAAATGAATCATAGTCCAGCCCAATAATTATGTAAGCATAAAAAGCCAACATAGAAGTTATATTGTTGGTATAGCTGTTGTCATTGAACTCCAGGGGCTGTGACTCCGTATATTGGAATTGCCAATCACGATCGGCAAAATTGAATATCAGTGATTCATAATTGCTGTTGTAAATAGGCCTTGATGACTGGATCTGAACTGAAGCGGTAAAATTTCCAACAGTAGGACGACTTTCAATGGTAATGATCATGTTGCAATTGATCTTCTCAGAATTAGTAAAAACATCGTTGGTCCATCTTCTCCCATTCATAAACTGAAAAAAGGAGGTTTCCATGTCTTTAAAAACCCGACGCTCAGTGGTTTCTACCTGAGGACCCACATTGACAATTACATTGCAGTTTAACTCCTGTCCGTAAGCTGATGAACAGAATAGTAGCAGAATGGGTAAATATTTAATTTTTTGGACAACTAAGAATATGTTGGACAATATCATGTGCTACTTCCTTTTTAGATTTTAACTCAAACCTGATCAGGTTATTGTTCCCGTCAATAATGGTTATTTTATTGGTGTCATGGGCGAATCCAGCCCCTTCATCGTTTAGTGAATTGAGTACAATGAAGTCCAGGTTTTTCTTTTTTAGTTTTTTTAGGGCATTTTCTTCTTCATTATTGGTCTCTAAAGAAAATCCTATGGTTATCTGATGGTCTTTTTTTAATCTTCCCATCTCAAATGCGATATCCCGGGTGATTTTCAAACGGATTTCTTTAACATCCGATGACTTCTTAAGCTTCTGATCATATTTCTCTGTTGGAGTATAATCAGCTACTGCAGCTGCAAAAATAGCGATGTCACAGCCTGGGAACACCTTGGCTACCGATTGGTACATATCATCAGCGCTGGTCACATTTATAAGCTCAACCTTTGGATCATTCATTTCCAAGGCAGTAGGCCCACTTATTAATGCCACAGATGCCCCTAAGTCCGCCAATTGCTGGGCAAGGGCATAACCCATTTTACCACTGCTATAGTTGCTGATAAACCTTACAGGATCGATCTCCTCAAAAGTAGGCCCGGCAGTAACTATGGCTTTTTTACCCGCCAAAGGTTTACTAGATTCGAAATGAGTTTCTAATATTTCTAATATTTCTTCAGGCTCTGCCATTCTTCCGGTACCAACCAGTCCACTGGCTAATTCCCCAAATCTAGCCTCAATCACTTGATTGCCAAATTTTTTGAATTGTTTTAAGTTTGCTTGAGTACTGGGATGTTGATACATGTCCAGATCCATGGCTGGCACCCAGTATACCGGACATCGGGCAGACAAATAGACTGCGGTTAATAAATTATCACATAAGCCCTGACTGCATTTCGCCATGGTATTGGCACTAGCCGGCGCGATTATCATAAGGTCAGCCCAAAGACCAAGATCTACATGACTGTTCCACAACTGGCCTTCACCACTATGGAAATCGATCAGGACTTCCTTTTTGGATACGGTAGAAAGCGTAAGAGGGGTGATAAACTCGGTGGCTGCTGGGGTCATAATTACTTGAACCTCGGCTCCTGCTTTTGCCAGCAAGCGTACTAGTGAGGCAGATTTATAGGCAGCAATGCTACCACAAACTGCCAGCAGGATCTTTTTTCCACCGAGCATGGGATTAAGGTCGACTAGTCGATGGTTTCTTCTTGCTCCTGTTCCGGAAGACGGAACCTTATTTCCTTTTCCAGAAATTCTTCAGTAGCAACCGTGGTAGGTTTCGGCATTCTTTCGTAGAACTTTGAGATCTCAATTTGCTCCCTGTTCTCAAAAATTTCTTCCAGATTATCCACAGTTGAGGCAAATTCAGCCAATTTACTGCTCAACTCCTCTCGTATTCTGGTTGAAAGCTGACGTGCTCGTTTGGATACTACAGATACTGATTGATATATATTACCAGTTGGTTCAGCTATTTTATCTATATCCCGGGTGATAATTGATGCTTTAGACATATTTATTTTTATTTTATTACTAATACTTTATTACTTGATATGAGTTTAGCCACTTCCTGCAGTCATCATTAATACGCGCTGCATCTTTTGCAAATTTACTATCTGGATAGTTCTCAAAGAAATAAATATAGATTTCTATTGTTTTATCATATCGTTCTTTCTGTTTAATCGATATAGATCGCTTAGCATATATATGCTGTGATTCTAACTTTAAGTATATCGATTCCTCACTGAATTTGCTATCAGGAAAGTCTTTGCTAAAATTCTCCAGGGCAACTACTGCCGAATTGTGTTTTGATAATTTCTTGTATAAGAGTGCGTTACGGTATGCTTTGGATTCCAGTTTACGCTGCAATTCGTTTATGGTAGCATTGGCCTCTCCGGAATATTGAGTTTCGGGATATAAGTTGAGAAATTGCTGCATGGCGGATATTGCTTCTGCAGAGCTGGATTGATCCAGTTCCTCTACCGGTGAATCCCGAAATAATGAGTAGGCGTGCATATACATGCTTTCCAGGGCAAACTCACTTCTGGAGTAAGTTTCATAAAAGGACTTAAAATAGAATGCACTCTCCACGAAAAGATTTTGATGAAAATGCGTATACGCAAAGTAAAAATTAGCGGTTTCCGCTTCCGGCATACCTCTTATAATAGGCAAAATCTCTTCAAAGAGCATGCTTGCTTTAATATGATCACCTCGATCACCGCGCTCATAGTATTTTATCGCAGCATCGTACTTTACCCGCCAATCAGTGCTTTTTTGTAGCTTTCTGAAATCACTACATCCAATCAGTAATGTCAATGAAAGTAAAGTAATTAATAGCTTATTACCCATAGGAATACTCATCGGGGTGCAAATATAAAGTTGATATATCTAATAAACAATCGAACTGCTTCCTTTAACCCGGAATTATGCACTAGAAATCTATATTTGGCCATAACTGACTACGCCAAAGGCGTCCCGTTGGGACAATCTAGGTGCTTGCTCATTTACTTCTATTCACTATGAAAGTCTAATGACAATTCTGGGTTTAAGGCGCTCATTACGAAGTCTTATGAATAATCCGGGTTTAACTATTATTTATAACAACGAACTTAGAACTTGGCTGGTATGAAGATTTTAATTGACCTCCAGGAACTTTTCTTCGTAGTTTTCGGGAGGCTTTTCTAACATTTTTATTGGTGTTTCCCTAACATCAGGAGCCTTTAGCATTATATCAACAGGTCTTTGATAGAGGACTGGATTTGAGTTTATTACGTTTTCTCTGGTTGGCCTTTCAGATACCCGCCAGGAAAAGTTCTCCAACTTCATACTTTCTGAGGTAATTTCATGAAACGGTGTAAAGGAGCCATCCGGAGCATAAAACGTAATGTCGGATATATTTTGTTGTTTAAACATCAAACGCATATCACTACAAACTACTTTATTCATACCCATTACTAATGAATCAGTCTCTTCCAATTCAAAATAGATGGTTTCCCCATTGCCATTTACATCAACTTGATTCAACTGTCCCTGTTTAAAAAATGCAATCATATTTCTGCCTTTGACCTGATTGTAAAAGTCATCAACTGCTTTTGAGGTAACGAAAGCATTTGTGTCCATAAACATTTTGTCAACACCACTATTTGATACCACAATTGAAATAGTATCTGATTCCATTTGATTGTTATTGCTCCATAGAACCGGATCGTAATACAGATAAATTAGTGAATCAGCGGTACGGTAGCTCAAGGAGTCGGCTATTCCCTGCAAATCCGGTTTAAAGATCCGTACATTATGAAAAGCCAGTATTCTCTCGTTTGATGGTATAGAGTCTTCTATGTTAATCAGGGTGTCTGCTGACAAAAACAAAGTATCCTGAACAAGGATCTTTTTCATCAAAGTGTTCCCATAAATCTTAATGATTCCTTTTTCTTTCCAATATTTACCAAAATCACCAGTGATTATAATATCATCTTGCTTGCTTATCAGTGAGACGTTTTCAGTGGCAGTGTAATAAGCTTTGGTTTTATCACCGAATAAATTATCTCCGTACAGTATATAATTGGGTGTTTCGATAGCTGCCCCGGAGAAATTTGAAATGTCCTCCAGGGTTTGATATGCGCCACCGTCGCCGGCGTTTAATACGGTGCCATTACTGGATGTGATAACTGTAGGGCCAAGAAAATAAGCCACCTCTGTTACCGTATTAAATTGGAAGGTATCTGCTTCAACTAAATAATCCTGATTTTTCAATATCACGCTATCCTTGAACGATGCATATTTTGCTTTGGTGTCATAGTACCCTTTTTTACTGGTTAGGGTATTGGTCTCAGTAACCAGTTGTCCGTTCTCATAGTAATATGCCAGGTGTTCAATCATGTTGTAATCCAAAAAATCTGTCCTAAGGGTCATGGTTGGATCACGGTACACGACATTTTCACGCATTTGGGCCAATTTTTGGTTGCCCTGATAAATCAATCGGTTGCCGGTAATGGTGATGGAATCCCCTTCATGGATCCGGACATGTCCAAATATTTTTACCAGGTTTTGCTTTTTATAGAAGAATGCTGAATCGCCAAAAATTCGAGTGTTTTTTTGAGTGAAAACCACACCTCCCATTACTTTATCAAATCGCACCCCGTCTTGCTGTCCATTTTCAAGATAATCGGCTTTCTCCAATTTTATTCTGTCAATTTCCTGAGCCTGCATTGTCCCGGTGAACAGCAGGCTCAATATCAGTACAATCGATAGTGAATAAAATGATAACTTTGTTGTGGGTTCTAACACAAGGCAAATTTATAACATTTATTGCTAACGGAGATTACGCCAATATGAACGAGCTTTTGAGCGGTATAAAAGACTTTGTGAAGTCTGAAAACCTATTTCTTCAGTCTGATAAGGTGTTGGTGGCTGTAAGTGGAGGGGTAGATTCCATAGTATTGGCTCATTTATTATACAAGCTAGGTGGTAAATTGGGGATAGCCCATGTCAATTTTCAGTTGAGGGGCAAACAAGCTGATTTGGATCAGGAACTAGTAAAAGAAATCGCCGATCAGTGGCAGGTACCTTTTCACTTTCGAAAATTTGATACCTTGGAGTATGCCAGTAAAGCAGCCATTTCCACTCAAATGGCTGCCCGGGATTTACGATACAAGTGGTTTGAGGAGTTGGCAGCAACCCACGACTACCATAAAATAGCCACTGCACATCATTTAAATGACGTGCTTGAAACCCTATTGTTGAATTTGACCAAAGGCACAGGAATCGCAGGCCTCCATGGGATTTTACCCAAAAGGGGTTCGGTAATAAGACCGCTGCTGTTTGCTCAAAAAGAGCAATTATTGGAATATGCAACCAGTAAAGGTTTGAGGTGGCGAGAAGATCAGTCCAATCACAGCAATTATTATCAGAGAAATTTAATTAGGAATCAGGTAATTCCTTTACTGAGGAAAATCAATCCAAGCCTGGAGCAATCTGCTCAAAACACAGTAACCATTTTGAGGTCAGTGGAGAAGCAGCAATATTTTAGCTCGATTGAACAGTTGAAAAAAGACTTTTTTATACTCAATGGGAACCATGTTTTAATAAAAAAATATGAGCTTGAGAAAATTGACTCCCCGGTTTTGACTGACCTTTTCCGTGACTTCGGGTTTAACTATGACCAATGTCGATCCCTGCTTGCAATAGCCTTTGGCCATACCGGAAAGCGCTTTTATTCAGATTCTCATTGCTTGAATATCGATCGTGAGCATATTATAATATCTCCTAATTCTCCTAAATCGAAACCTGTTGAAATACCTGATTACCACCAGGGGTGTTTGAAAATTGGAATGAGCCAGTGGGTATTCTCCAAGCATTCTTGCGACCAATATGCTATTAGGCGAGAGCAATGGGTTGGTGCATTTGACTTAGAAAAAATTCCTTTTCCCTTAACCGTAAGGAGATGGTCTTCAGGAGACAGGTTTTTCCCTTTAGGCATGCAGAATCAAAAGAAATTAAGCGATTTTTTTATTGATGCTAAAGTCCCGCTGAATATAAAGGAGCATGTACAGGTATTGGTTAACGGTGAGGATGTCGT
>QIMC01000447.1 GCA_003232185.1 Flammeovirgaceae bacterium
TTTTGCCCTCACTAGCATTGACACCATGATCGGTATTTTTGCCGGTATCTGTTTAATGGTGACTTCATTAAGATCAATTTTCTTCTAATCTACCTACTTCCAAAGTCACACTACTATAACGAAACAGCAATAAAAATCACCTATAACTTGACCCAACCTAAAAACAAAAGCACAAACAATTGATGATCAACAATTTGTGCTCAAGACCTGCGAACCTGGAGGGATTAACTCCGTTGATCCCTGGTGGCACTAAGGTCAAAGCCGAAGAAATAGGTCTTCGCCCTTCCATTTTCCTGCGCTCAAAGCTTTCGTCGGGGTTTACTGGTAAAATGATGGCCATGCTTCGGCTCTCTGTGAACCTGGAGGGATTCGAACCCCCAACCTCCTGATCCGTAATCAGGGGCACTATCCAGTTATGCTACAGGTCCTTTTTTAACCATTATTGATGAAGTCGACGGCACCAAAACGTTAAAAAGTGTTAATCGAGGCTGCAAATCTAAGTAATAAATTAGCTTTATAAAATATATCCATGGCTAATGGGCACAAAATAGTATCTTTGCCCGGTAAATTTTTCAAATTCGTTTCGGACACAATGAGGTTATTTATTGCCGCTCTGGCATTACTTTATAGTTCAAGTATTTATTCCCAGTCTGCCTCTTCTCCGGATTTGCCAGGTGCACTTAGGATTCAAATGGGATTTAACTTCTTAGTTGATAGCCCGGACAGCATGGATACCGGCTTTTGGGGATCAAAAGCTTTCAATGTTCAGTATATATATTCCATCCGTTTGGGCAAATCTGCTTTTAGCTTGCACCCGGGATTTGGAATAAGTACCGATAAGTTTAGTTTTGACAATAATGTAACTCTGGTTCGAAATCTAAATGATAAAGTAAGTTTAGAGCCTTTGGAAAGGGTTGATTTTGGTGATGTGAAGAAGACCAAACTAGCTGCTACCTATCTCGAAATACCATTGGAGCTGCGATTTCATGCTAACAAGAAAAACTTTAAGAAATCCTTCAAAGTGGCCGTTGGAGGAAAGCTGGGAATATTAATCAGTAGTCACACCAAAATAAAATATGAAAAGTTGGATGAGGGTATAAAATTAAAAACCAAAGACAATTTTGAACTTAATCGCTTTCGTTATGGCCTGGAGGGAAGCATCGGTTTTGCAGGTATTTCAGTGTACTACTATTACGGGCTAAACAGTTTGTTCGAAAAAGGTCAGGGACCTGAGTCTACTGAGGCCTTTCAAACACAGGTAGGATTGGCAATTAGCGTTTTTTAATTACCCTTAAATTCAGAAGGACGCTTTTCCATAAAAGCACTAATCCCTTCCTGATAGTCACTACTAGCACCAGCTATATCTTGACAGTAAGCTTCGTATTCTAACATTTCTTCCAAAGTAGCTGCCTGTGACTTATTGAGCATTTTCTTGATCAAACCAATGGCTTTAGTAGGAGCTTTGGCATAATAAACGGTATAGGAATCCACTAAAGCATCCAATTCTTCCAATGGAGCTACTGCATTAACCATTCCCCATTCCATGGCCTTAGATGCCGATAGCCTGGTTCCCATGGTACTTAGTTCAAAGGCCCTGGCAGAACCCACCGCTCTGGGAAGAAAATAACTAGCACCAGAATCCAGTACCAGGCCAATATTAACAAATACTTCAATGAGTTGAGCTGAATCTGCCGCCAATATTAGATCGCATGCCAGAGCCAGGCTACAACCTGCTCCGGCTGCCACTCCATTCAATCTACAAATTACCGGTTTTGGCAAAGCACGAACAGCCTTGATCATTGGATTATAGCGTTTACGTATGGATTCCGAAAAACTCCGATCCGGATTATTTGAGGCATCTTTCAGGTCCTGTCCTGAACAAAAAGCCTTTCCAGCCCCCGTGATAACAACTACTCTTACTTTTGGATCTTTTTTAACAGATTTTAATGCTGTTTGCATTTCATAAGTTAAGCCGTCATTGAAGGCATTGTAGACTTCCGGACGGTCCAGAGTAATGGTAGCTACACCATTATTGACATCCAATTTCAAATAGTCATACATTTTTGGTTATGGTTACTTGTTACTAGTTTATTGCGCAGATAGTACTGATGGGCTAAATCAACATGCTACAACACTGTCCGTTTCTTTGTTCCTTCGCCCAATTCATAATTTCTAATTCATAACTCATAATTACCTAAAAATATATCCAGGTAGCAGTTAAGCTGGTTAAAAAGCCAATAATGCCACCCCAAGCCACCTGTTTAGGTGTGTGTACATTTAAGTATAACCTGGAGGACATGACCGCTCCGGCAACAACGATGCAACCTACTGTAGGTAACAACAAGGCCGTTTCTGATCGAACCAACATAGCCGCCATTAAAAACCCTACTATGCTACCGGCCGTAACCCCGTGTACACTAATCTTCCAGTAGAGTGTTATCACCGAAACAATCAGACTGGTTACGGTAATAGTCAACATTGCCAATATAAAAAAACTGTTCCATCCTAGCCGACCACTCATCATCACACAAACAGCTCCATAAAAAGCTGTAATCATGAAAAATGGCACGATCCGCTCAGGTCGGGTTTCCATGTTGAAACTTTGAATCAGAGATTGTCTCCGAACCATGGCAATCTGGGGCTTTAGTTCCAATATAGACTTGGAACCATTACCTCCATTGATCAACTGTCGTGTCCATAGTCGAACAACTAGGATGAAATACGGTAATCGCATAACCGTCAGGGTTACCAAAGGAATAATACCTGTTAGCACAAATATCATTACCAGCATCCTGGGCATAATATCAATTGAAATTGGAGCAGCTATCTCCGGTGTGAATCTAAAAATGATAGCAAAAAGATATGTGGGTATCCAAAGAGGATGAAATATCAATGATAATAGCTTGGTCAAACTCCTTACCACTATAGTTCTTTCCTTAACCTGGCCACAGGAATTGCCATTTGCTCCCGATATTTTGCAACTGTCCGACGGGCAATTTTGTAACCTTTGTCCTTTAGAAGTTGTTCAAGCTTATCATCAGATAGCGGTTTCTGCTTGTCCTCCCCATCTATCAAAGTTTTTAAAATGTGCTTCACCTCCCGGCTACTGACATCTTCCCCAGACTCGGTAGAGATCCCTTCTGAAAAAAAATACTTTAATGGGAATACACCAAATTCAGTTTGAGCACTTTTACTATTAGCTACTCTGGATACGGTTGAGATGTCCATGTGTATCATTTCAGCAATATCTTTCAAAATCATCGGGCGGAGGCTTCTTTCGTCGCCGTCCAAAAAAAAGTTGTATTGATATTCCATGATTGCAGTCATGGTGTTTAAAAGGGTTTGCTGCCGCTGCCTGATGGCATCAATAAACCACTTCGCTGCATCTAGTTTTTGTTTAACAAAGGATACAGTCTCTTTTAATTTTTTGTCCTTTTTATCACTTTTGCTGTAGCTGTCCATCATTTCAGAATAAGACCGGCTAATTCTGAGTTCAGGTGCATTCCGAGAATTTAGTGTCACCACCAAACTGCCCTCCTTATTTTCTATAATGAAATCCGGGATGCGGTACTGTGTCTTAGCCAAACCGCTGGATATGCCACCTGGCTTTGGGTTTAGCCTAGTGATCAAATTTATAGCATTCTTTAAGTCATTCTCAGAGTCTAGATCCAACTTTTTAATAATCTTCTGATAGTGTTTCTTTATAAATTCATTAAAACAGTTGGAAAGAATATTCTTTGCGGTCTTTACTTCTTCAGAGATTTCGTCCTTTCTATCCAATTGTAACAATAGGCATTCCTGTAAATCCCGGGCTGCTATACCGGGTGGGTCAAAGGACTGTATCCGCTGAAGAATACCCTCTAGTTCATCAAGGTTAGATTCAATATTTTGAGAGAAAGCTAAATCATTGATGATGGCTTCCAGGTCCCGCCGAATATAGCCATCTGCCTCAATACTTCCGATGAGTTGCTTTCCAATAATGGTTTGTCTTTCATCCAGGCCTATAAAACCCAACTGAGACATCAGTTGATCGTTGAGTGTAGTGGCCATGGGGATGGGCATTTCCTTGTCATCCTCACTGTAATTTCCATCACCTTGCATTTTATAACCCTTAAAATCATCTTCTTGCAAGTAATCCTCAACATTGACGTCTTCCTCTTTCTCAGTGGGTGACTCCTCTTCCTGGCTAGCTTCCACCTCATCACCCTTCTGCTCTATTCCCTCTTCCAGAGCAGGGTTTACCTCCAACTCCTCTTCAATCCTGGTATCCAACTCTGCAGTAGGTATCTGCAGTAGTTTTATAAACTGGATTTGTTGGGGAGAAAGCTTTTGATTCAAGCTTTGGGTTAAGGCAAGTTTTTGCATGCAGCTAACAGCTTATATAGGTCTCATTATACTTGAACAAATTTATTATAATTCTTTGTTTCTTTGCTAAAACAGCAAAATTATAGTTGTTTTGCACTCTCATATTCAAGATGACTGCGGATCCAAAGTGCAATATAGTTTGAGTCAGTTATTTTGATAAGGAAAAGTAAGTATTTAAGCAAAAATCAACAAAATTTAAGGGTGTTAACGACTACCAGGTACAGAATTTCCCAGTTGGCTGCCGGAACCATACTCAATACCCAAGTTAAAGTGCAAGGTTGGGTTAGGAACAAAAGGGAAAGCAAGAATGTGGTTTTCATTTCTTTAAACGACGGATCTACTTTTCACAACTTACAGATCGTAGGAGACCCGGATCAACTAGGTGAGTCTTTAATGCGGAGAATCAACAGTGGTGCCAGCCTTACGGTTACTGGGTTAATTCAAGCTTCTCAGGGAAAAGGCCAGAAAGTTGAATTAGCAGCTGCCACAATTGAGGTTGATGGTGAAGCAAACCCTGAAATCTACCCACTCCAGCCTAAAAAACACTCCCTGGAATATCTTAGGGAAATTGCACACTTACGGCCTCGGAGTCAGACATTTGGAGCGGTATTTCGAATACGTCATGCCATGATATTCGCCGTTCATCAATTTTTCAATAATCGGGGTTTTTACAACATCCATACGCCCATTATCACCGGGTCAGACGCAGAAGGCGCAGGCGAAATGTTTAGAGTAAGCACCCTGGATCCAATCAATCCTCCCCTCAATGATGAGGGTGAGATTGATCATTCAAAAGACTTCTTTGCAAAAGAAACCAACTTGACAGTGTCTGGACAACTGGAAGTAGAAGCATTTGCCCAATCCATGGGATTGGTTTATACCTTCGGACCTACATTCCGGGCTGAGAACTCCAATACTTCAAGGCATCTTGCTGAGTTTTGGATGATTGAGCCAGAAATGGCTTATTACGACCTAAAGGACAATATGGATCTGGCAGAGGCCTTTCTAAAAGATTTGGTAAACTATGCTTTGTTAAACTGCCAATCCGATCTGGAGTTTCTTAATAACCGTGGGGAACAGGAAGAACAGCAAAAACCACAACAACAGCGTCAAGAACTGAATCTTCTTGAACGCCTGAAGTTAGTGAGTGAACACCAGTTCGAGCGTATTGATTATACCCAAGCCTTCGATATCCTTAGAAATTGTAAGCCCAACAAAAAAAAGAAATTCCAGTTTATCATTGAAGAATGGGGCTGTGACCTGCAATCAGAGCACGAAAGGTATCTGGTAGAAAAACATTTCAAAAAGCCGGTGATCATTTATAATTATCCTAAAAAAATAAAGGCTTTTTATATGCGATCAAATGATGACGACCGCACGGTGGCCGCCATGGATGTCTTATTTCCAGGTATTGGTGAAGTGGTTGGAGGCTCTCAAAGAGAAGAACGATTGGATCAGTTATCCACTCGTATGCAAGAAATGGGCATCTCGGAAAAAGATCTTTGGTGGTATCTTGACCTGCGTAAGTTTGGCAGTGTGCCCCACAGCGGATTTGGATTGGGCTTTGAAAGGCTGGTACAATTTGTTACGGGCATGACAAACATCAGAGACGTTATTCCTTTCCCACGTACACCAGGAAATGCAGATTTTTAGTTAAGCAAGCGGAATTATTAAACAAACGGCATCTGACCAGACCAGTCAACAAATAATTTATAATTCCTAATTTTTAATTCACAATGCCAGGTATGGCATTGTGCTACCGTTTTCCGAATTTAAAAATCCGTCGGTAACGGCTATAAGGATCCCTAATAATTAACATGTAGTAGCCTGCATGTAATTCACTAACCGATACACGGTACCTTTTCTCACTAAGCTTTTCAGGAGTTACCTTGATGGCATTGCCTATAATATCATATACCTCAAATTCAACCTGAACCAAATCTTTGCTCTTTAAATTAATATTCAAGTAATCAATGGCTGGATTGGGGTAAATCTCCACAATCTGCTCCAGATCCAATGATCTATGGGTCAGATCGTTATTTTCACCAATATACCCTTCCACTTGCTTGGATTCTTGGGAAAATCCAATTGAAGTGGCTAAAAGCAATATTGTGAATAATAGTAGGAGTCTCCTCATATACTTGAATATAGCAATAATCTAACCAAAGTGCTCCCAAAATTGGGAGATTTCCGTTTAAATCTTAACGAAAACCAGAACATTAAGGTTCAATACTGATTAAAACAAAAATAATAAATAATAATCCCAATATTAATTCGTTAGCCCAAATTCTTTCTATAAATATTACATTGGTAGGTTTGTATTTTTTATTGCAGGCCCGATATATTCGATAATATCTCCAGCGGTCAAGGCCGGTTCTGAAATTACCGCAGCTGCAAGATCTCCTGCAAGGCCATGAATATATACTCCCAGGATTGCAGCCATTACTGGGTCTTTGGTCCTGGTCAGCAACCCGGTAATCAGTCCTGTGAGTACATCTCCACTTCCGGCGGTAGCCATTCCTGAGTTACCGGTAGTATTAAAAAATAGCATTCCAGTTGGCAACGCTATGGTAGTGTGGGCCCCTTTATAAACTACTATCACTTGATACCTGATGGCAAATTCTTTCTGCAATTTTAGGCGATGATAATCATCTTTTACCTCACCGACCAATCGCTGAAATTCCTTAGGATGAGGGGTCAAGATAGAGTGTTGGGGCAATAAATGCAGACACTCCGAATGTTGACTTATAATGTTCAAACCATCAGCATCAACAACCATTGGAGTATCTGTTAGCTCCAGTAACTTTTTTAACGCTCCGACTGTTTCTTTGGCCCTACCCAGGCCAGGCCCTACTCCTATGTTGGTTATCCCTTCAGACACGGGCACATCTGTACATATGTCTTCATGATTGTCCAATTGACACATTGCCTCTGGGACTGTACTTTGAAGAACCTGATAACCGCTAGTAGGAATATGGACAGTTAGCAACCCCAACCCTCCTCTCATAGCTGCTTTTGCTGCCAGTACTGCCGCTCCAATTTTACCTTTAGCCCCTACCACCAGTAGTGCATGTCCGAAATAACCCTTGTGTGCATATTTATGCTGCGCTCTATCAAATTCCTGAATTACCGTCTGGTCAATAGAGCAATAGTCAACTGACATCCGTTCAATGAAATTCCTGTCTAGTCCGATATCGAGAATGTGCCAGTCGCCTACATATAATTGATTTTGAGGAAGAAAGAATGCCAGTTTAGGCACCTGAAAACTAAGCGTATAATCAGCTTCAATAATTGCACCTTTAGGATTGAGCTGTTCTGAATAAAGTCCTGATGGCATATCCACCGATACCACCTGACAGCTACAATTGTTAATCATTTCTATTACTACAGCAGATAAACCTTGGATTTCTCTGGAAATTCCTGATCCATATATGGCATCAATAATTATCCCGGAAGGAGCTAGTTCATTCAGCTGTGTCCATTCATCAATATCTATTACAGTTCCGATTTTCTTCCAGCGCTTCAGGTTAATGGTATGGTCATCCGAGGCCCTGGAATCACCTTTTATCAGCCAAACCTCCACTAAGTATTTTCTCTGATCCAACAAACGGGCTATTGCCAACCCATCACCACCATTGTTACCCGGTCCGCAAACTACAGTAACATGAGATTGGCCTAGCGGAAGCCCAACGTAGTCTTCAACAAATGCCAAAGAAGCTCTTTCCATCAAGTCTATGGACGAAATAGACTGATTAGTAATGGTATAGGCGTCAGTAGACCGAACCTGGTCGGTGGTCAAAATTTTCATAAATACAAATTACAAAATATTCAGCGCTTAGAAATCCAAAGAGTCCATTTGCCGGAAATATCCGTTCATTTTTATTTTATCACTTATCTGCTCCTTCACGGTCAGTTCTGGTAATAATTGCTTCAGGTGAGCAATCAAAAAATCTACTCGTTTGCTTTCGCTGGAAATCTGCATCAGATGGTATTCCTGTTCTTTGCTAAGTCCAACCTTGTGCGCTATTTGAAAGACCTGGGTTTCCATATGATATATTACATCCACCCCAATATCCAGTTTACCGAATAACTGATCCAACAATTCCAATAATTTTAATTTCGCTGAAGTTTGGTCCTGGATATCTGCCAGAGGCTCCACCTGACCGCCGGCATATTTCTTGTCGGGCCAGGGGTTAGAGAATTGTATTACTTTAATAATACCATGGGCTATGATCCTAATGTCCATTCTTCCATCTTCATATTTTTTAACGATCTCAGCAATCTCCATCTCAGTGCCATATTCAATTTTTGAAGTGACATAGGCAGGTATAGCAAAGTGGCTGCCTGAGTCCAGGCAATCCTGGATCAAGTCTTTATATCGGGGCTCAAAAATGTGAAGATTTAGTCTTTCCTGAGGGAAAACCACCAAATTGAGTGGGAACAATGGTAAAAAATAGCGCATACTTTAGTAACTCTTATGAGTACATTAAGTTCCAAACAACTTATACCGTATCGTAAAAATAATTATAAAAAAAAGGGCTTCCTTGCGGTAAGCCCTTTTACTATAGAATCATAAGATTACATATTATTTATAATCTCCTGTGCAAATTCTGAACATTTCAACAAAGTGGCATCATCCATCAATCGCTCGAAGTCATAGGTGACTTTCTTTTGCCCAATGGCACCTTCCAGACCTTTGAATATCAAATCGGTAGCTTCATCCCATCCTAAATACTCAAACATCATAGCTCCAGAGAGTATTACCGAGCCAGGGTTTACTTTGTCCTGACCTGCATATTTCGGGGCAGTACCATGAGTTGCTTCAAAAATTGCATGGCCTGTGGTGTAGTTAATATTTGCTCCTGGCGCAATCCCAATTCCTCCTACAATAGCTGCTAAAGCATCACTAATGTAGTCACCATTTAGGTTCATGGTAGCAATTACTGAGTACTCACTAGGTCGAGTAAGGATCTGTTGCAGAAATGCATCTGCAATCACGTCCTTGATCACTACTTTGTGTCCATCTTTCTCAATCACCTGCCATGGGCCACCCTGGTAGTCTACGCCACCGTATTCCTGCTTTGACAGCGCATAACCCCAGTCTCTAAAAGCACCCTCGGTATACTTCATAATATTACCCTTGTGCACCAAGGTAACAGATGCTAATTTCTTGGCAAAGGCATAGTCGAATGCCGACCTTACCAAACGTTCGGTTCCTTCTTTTGAAATGGGCTTTAATCCAAAACCGGTGGATGCAGGAAATCTTACTTTACTAAACTCTTCCGGGAAATTCTCTTCCATCAATCCACTAAAACGTTTTGCTTCGGGTGTTCCTTCCTGGAACTCAATCCCTGCATATATGTCTTCAGTGTTTTCACGAAATATTACCATGTTGGTGGTACTTGGATTTTTAACAGGAGAGGGCACTCCATTGAACCAACGTACCGGTCGTATACAAGCAAATAGGTCAAGTTTTTGTCTCAGGGCTACGTTTAGTGATCTAATCCCTCCACCTACAGGCGTAGTTAAAGGTCCTTTAATCCCAACCAGGTATTTCCTGAAAGCATCCAAAGTTTCATCTGGGAGCCAATTTCCACTATCGTTATAGGCCTTTTCCCCTGCAAGTACTTCCTTCCACTCGATTTTTTTTGATCCCCCGTATGCTTTTTCTACAGCCGCATCAAATACTAATTTGGATGCCGGCCAAATATCTATACCGGTACCATCACCCTCAATAAAGGGAATAGTGGGCTGATCAGGTACCACCAACCGACCATTTTCAATGGTTATTATGTTATCACTCATTATAGAAATGTTTTTAATGTATTAAGAATTAATGCGAGGGCGAAGATATGAATTAATTGTCATTCATGCACCTTCAACAGGCAGTCACCTAAAAGTGCTAATAACTTTCTTCACTATTTGGAAAATCATTGCTCTTTACATCATTAATGTATTGGCCGAATGCTTTTTTCATTATCAAATCCAGGTCTGCATATTGTCGAAGGAACCTTGGCTGAAATTCCTGTGTAATACCCAGCATATCATGGATTACCAATACTTGTCCATCAACATATGGGCCAGCACCAATGCCTATAATCGGAATGGAAACCTCCTCTGCTACTTTTTTGGCTAATGTGGCGGGAATTTTTTCCAGAACTATGGAAAAGCAACCACATTGCTCCAGAGTGGCTGCATCTTCCAACAGTTTGTCCGCTTCGTATTGATCCTTAGCTCTTACGGCATAAGTCCCGAATTTAAAAATAGATTGTGGGGTAAGCCCCAGGTGACCCATTACCGGGACCCCTGCACTCAGAATACGCTCTACCGATTCTTTGATTTCTTTACCCCCCTCAACCTTTACTCCATGAGCCCCGCTTTCTTTCATTATACGTATAGCCGATCTTAATGCCTCATTGGAATTTCCCTGATATGAGCCAAATGGAATGTCCACCACCACAAAGGCCCGCTTAATGGCTCGTACTACGGATGTTGCATGGTAAATCATTTGATCCAAAGTAATAGGCAAAGTAGTTTCATTTCCAGCCATTACGTTGGAGGCGGAATCTCCTACCAGTATAACATCAATACCGGCCCCATCCAGGATACGGGCCATTGAATAGTCGTAGGCGGTAAGCATAGCAATCTTCTCCCCTCGATCCTTCATCGCCTGCAATTGATGAGTTGTTATTCTTTTAATTTCAGATTGATACTGAGACATGACAACAGGTTATTGTTAGGCATCAAAAGTATAAAAAATAAATCAAAAATGAAGATCAATGAATGGTACCGGGAAAGATCAAACAGCTAAGTTTGGAAGTTCTATGGTAAATTTGGTGCTCTGATTCTGTTCTGACTCAACACTTATCTTTCCATCTAGTTTGTCCACTACATTTTTTACAATGTATAGACCCAGCCCAGTACCTTGGTTGTTGTCAGTGGCCCGGTAAAACATGTCAAATATGCTTTGCAATTTAGATTTGTGTATGCCTTCTCCATTGTCTTCTACAGTAACAACGGCTTTTTGTTCTGTGATTACTGCCTCCACAATTATATGCGATTGCTCCCGACTTGGATTTCGGTATTTAATGGCATTTGAAATTTATCCAGAATAATACGAACCCGGATAAGGTCAGAAATAAAATTGACAGGTTGATAAATCTTGGTTATTATCCTGATACTTCGTGAATTTTCTTCATGGTAGAAATTAGTGATGCTGTTGTCTATCTCTGTTACGAAAGAAATATCCTCTTGTGGACTGTTGGACCTGCTTCCTTTAGAGATCTGAAGCAAGTCGATCACCAGGCTATCTAGTCTTTTAATACTCCCCTCGATCATTTCAAGACAATTCTCCCGGCCAGCCGAAGTCTTTTCTAATCGCAATAGATTAATTAGCCCCATTATTGAGCGTAATGGTGAACGCAAATCATGGGAGGCGTGATAGACAAAGTTGTCCAATTCATAATTGACCTTCTGAAGCTCAACCAAGCTGTCCTTAATCTTAGAGATATCCATCATTACTCCTTCAATGATGTTTTCCTTCTTATAATATACAGCTGAAAAAGAAGCCCAAATAGTTTCACCACTGGCCTTTCTTAGCCTTATTTCTCGATCTTTAACTTTTCCATTCTGTATCAAATCCTTCAGAAGGTTGGCCCGATCCTCCGGGTTTGCATAAAAATTCAAGGTACTGGCCCCCTTACGAGGTTCTGTACCCAGTATCTTCCACACCATTGGGTTTGCAAACAGGATCTCACCGGTCTTGGCGTCTGTCCTTAAAATTGCAACCGGCGAGTTCTCGAATAAATTTCGATATTTAAAATCGATGGGATCAAGTACATCTTTAGCTGATTCATAGCTGTGCAACTTGTACTTGAGTAACTCTATCTGTGACAAATTCCGTTGCTCCTTCTTTTTTAAGAAGGCAAGCTCCTGTTTCATGTCTTGAAGCTCTCTCAAAACATCGGTCCGTACGTCGGTTAGTTCGGGCATAAAAGAAGGGACTTTTGTGTTGCTACAATAAGCCTAGTCTATATAAAACTACAAAATTAGCGATTAAATAGTACTAATTTTAGAATAAATTTTACATTTCAAGTATTTCAAGCAGAATTGACACTAGTTGAACGCAGCGAATTTTTTGTTTTTATCAAGCACAACTTCTATGTGCTCTCTTATGGTAGTTGCCAATTCAATGCCCTGATAATTGGCCGAAATAGGGAAGAGTTTGTGACTTCTATTGATCAGAACGGCTGTCTCTAGTTTCTTTAGGCGTCTGTTAAGAAAGGGTTTTAGGCTATAAGCCATGGTTTTTCCTGTATTCAATACATCATCAATCAATACAATGGCTTTATTATCTAGTTTATTTTCAGGAATATCCAATACTATTGCTCCACTCAATGGTTTTTCCTTATCCAATTCCAGCTTAGCAAGAATCACTTGGAATGGTGCTACCTCTTCCAATTCTTTGGCCAAAAGTGAAGCCAGATGATAACCCTGTTGGTAAATCCCTACTAATACTATGCTCTTTTCATTAAGATTATGTTCCCAGATTTGGTAGGCCATCCTTTTTATTTTTTGCAACACCTGCTCTTCATTCAATATAATATTTCGTTGATCACTCATGGTTGTTTGCCGGATAGTGGAAGATAAAGTAGTCGATGATATGTTTGCTTAAATTAGTAAATATTTGGGGTACTTTAAAAGAGACAAGAATACCTTTGCACTATTGGCTAGCAATAATCCC
>QIMC01000421.1 GCA_003232185.1 Flammeovirgaceae bacterium
AAGTATATTCTCCGTCGAACTCGACCATCGACCATTTTAATTTTCTCGCCTCGCCCGTCCTCAAAGCCCCCTCATATTGAACAACCAGAAAAGTCTTCCAGTAAATGGAGTATTCGGCTTTCACTAACTTCTCGACTTCTTCTTTACTCGGGATTTCCTTTTCCGTAATCGGCTTTTTCCTTTGAGCGTCTGAATTATATTTTATATCTTCAAAATCATTAAACCGCTCTGACCAATCCTTGAAATACCATTTCAGAAATCTCTGGATAAATCCCTTTACATCGTTTTTATAAAGGGGCGAGAAATCACTTTCTTTTAAGATTCTCAAAAAATCCCGCAAATCATTTAAATCGATATCATCTATTTTCTTCTCAGCCATTACTAAAAATCTTATTGCGTTTGATTTTAGTTTTTTCGCTCTTGGCGGGCTCGCTGAAATCAAGCAAATCAACAATCACCCTCCCTGTTTTTCCCAGTTTATTATAATAGTTAATGGTGGGATTATGATTTTCATCGAACTTTAATAGCCGTTCTTTCATGGATTATTTAAGAAACAATACTATTTAAATGTTAAGTCTGGGACAAATATTACATGGCTGAGCTACGGGCTCAAGTGATTTGTCCAAGACTTAAAAACCGGTTTATTTTAAATCTTATTAATCAAGCATAAGAGTTTTATATTTTTTTTAAATCTATCGTATTCATAGCCGGCCATCCGTGATGGAATTATACCGGCTCGATGCTTCTCCTCTCTTTTCTTGTTCCACCTCTTTAACTAATCCCGACCAGAAATCGCGCATTTTGTCCCAGGCATAAGCAACAGACTGTCCTTCATTTTGTTCATACTTCCGATATAATCTGGTTTCGTTCTTCGTCGAATATAGCTCCGGCTGATGGATTTCTCTGCTTTGATAATGTCTTTCTTCGCTCATTTTCCAATTTGTTTTCCCAAGCGGCACGTTCAACAGGCCAGCAATCTAAGCAAACATCTATATGCTCTACCTTTCCTCCAATAACTCTGGTGCAAACTGTCAATTGGCTCTCGTCCTTTTGCTTGCAAAACTTACACTCCAATACCATCTCCTCACCAGAATCATAAAGAATAAATACCTTGTAATCAAATCATGCAATTACTCATAACCCCGGTATTCTTCTATTCGACCATAAAAGAGCTTGTTCTGTTTGATGATATGGCAGAGCTTCATGTTCATGTCTCCCAGGGTATTATAGATACTGTTGATTTTATCTGCTGTATCAATGATTGCCTTTTTGCATCTTGTTTCGAGGTCAATTTTTGCCATATTAACTATGAAGTAACGGGGTTTATATATTTTGTAATGAAGGGATGGGGAAGAAGGCAACTAATGGTTTGGGGAATTTTGAGGGTTGTACTAAGATTGGATAAATTTGAATAGGGAAAAATCGCTGTTGATTTTGGATGGAGTAAGGAAAGAGGAGAGAGTTTCAATATTAACTTTAGAATAATCTTCTCCAAAATATTTTACTATATATTCATTATAGATATATTTTCTTCATTCTTATGTTCTCTTCCCAAGAAAGGTACGTTTAATGGGATGTTGGGCCGTTTTCCCTTGCATGAGGTTATCAAAATAGGTTCATGTTCCGGGATTTCCCCTTGATTTTCTGGCAAAGGCCAAGATGTAATTGCACACCTTCCCTAACGTTGGTGATGTCTGTCCTTGCTTTGCAAGATTCTCAAGTGTCGCAGCAATGAGTAAATTATTCTTTCGCTTGATGCCATCTCCAAATCCCAGTGTATTTCTCATTTCATTCTCGGCTTTCTCCCAAACGCCCGTGCCAAAGTCTTCAGGAACAATCTTTGTTATCGTTGATTTCCACATGACTACGTTTTCAGACCAAAGAGTCTCTGAAGGCAAAGGCTCAAATTCATCCAGTCCACAAAGCTTCAAGATACAGGAATTGTCTCTTTTATGTTGCTTTCTCTCTTCCCCATCACCTTCGTGCGCATCAGAGTCAAACACTACAAATGATGGAATATTTAATTCTTTGGCAATGGCAAGTGGCCTGCTGAGCGAAGTTTTCCCATCCGCAACGATAAAATGGCAACCATATTCTCTGAATTGTATCAGTTTATCATTGAGTTCAAATTGTGTCGATATATATGCTATATCCTCGATGCCTTCCACCAGGATTGCCACTTGAGTAAAAAAGAGCTCTTTCTGTGAGGGTTGCATTATCTGGGCTATCCTAGCCATAACAGACGACGGAGAAGTTGGTTTTTCGCCAAGCGCCTCTGCTAATCTTTGTTCCAGTTTCTCATAAGTGGTACTTTGAACAATCGAGAATTGCCCTTCAGCTTTCTTTCTCACAGCTCTTATGTTTTCAAATCCCTTCGATGAAACAAAGTAGGGGTGGTGCGTGGAAACAATGACTTCTGTATTCCCTTCTGGCCGCGTGCTTAAGTCTTCTAAAAGTGTTGCCATGTGTTGAGCTTGGGGAGGGTGTTGATAAAGCTCAGGCTCTTCAAATCCTAACAAAAGAGTTGTCGTGCCTTCAGGATCGCTTGTCGCAAGCTCCTGCAGAATTGATACAATAAATGCTCTTTGCATCCCGTGACCGATGCGTGCAACTTCGCCAATAAAACTATCTTCTCCAATCGCTACTCGGGCAGCAGGTTCGTTAACTGTTAAGGACTTCTCCGGATCATAATGCCAACTCAGAGAAACATTTGCGGATGGATTTGCCCAATCACGCAAGCGCTTTTGGATGGAGGTCTCAAGCTCTGAAAGAGCATCCTGCTGTTTATCAACCATCTCCTTATATCCTTTTTCTAACTTGTTTTTTAGATTGGCCATTGGTTTTTTGAAATCAACTTTCGTTCTTATGGTTCGTTCCAGAAGTTGGCCGAGAGCAGTCTTGCTTCCTTCATTTTGCTCGGTAGACGCATCCTTGACTGCTGGAATGTAAATCCACTGTATGTATTTTCGCAATAGATTGGCTCCTTTGGACCAACCATAAAACTGGTTGCTATCACGAATTAGCTTGCATTTTGCGGGATGTTTTTCTTCGTAGTCACGAAGTGCATCAATCATCGCTTGTTTTGGCCCTGACCCTGGGAGATCCGGAACTGCTTTACGCATCTCATTGTATTTATTTTTAAGTTCAAGAACCTTAGCACCACTGTCATCTAATTCAAAAAAGGGGGCAAATTCCTCCATTACAAGTCGAGCACCATATTGTTTCACCTCGGCATACTGACTTGCATCATCCCAGACTGCTTCTGCAGATACCGTGAGTTCGCCTTGCCTGTAGTAATGTTTCAAATCGCGCTGCGCCTCTTCCGGCAAATCCACAAAAGTGACCGTGATTCTGATTGGGGCCTTGGTCTTCTTGTGATGAAAGTCCTCGTCAGATAAGAACTGAACATTGGTGGCAGTAGATGCATTGTTTCGAAAGAAAACATTCAAGGCGGTTAAGATACAAGACTTACCTGCCCCATTAGGACCAACAAGGCAAGTATAATCATCAAAAGCGATAGTTTCATTCTTGAAAGAGCGGAAGTTCTCTATTTTCATTTTCTTTAATTTCACGATCTTACCTCCTCGATAAAACCCATTAATTACTCGCTGGCACTCTTCTCCTCAACTTTTGTTTCTGGTTGCGGGTGGTTGGCCCAACCATGTTTTCTGTTATTCTTGTAACCCATGTACCCGGATTGTACCTACTGCTTATCTAACAAATCGCTTTTTATTTTTGAAAACCATTATATCTTCTGATACTGAATTTTTAACCCCGCATTGAAAATTCGATACAACTTACTGTATTTTTTGTCATAGGGATTTGGTAAAAAACGAAATTTAGGGCTATCGGATAAAGCATCCGTGATGTGGAAAATTATAAACTGTTTTTTGCGTCGGTTTGCCACTTCAACGGCTCTCCTTATCTCTGAAAGGCCCAATTCAAAAACTTCTTCATCGCCCTGCGTGGCCTTTACCTCAATGAAATATGTCTTTTTGTTGTGTTTGATTTTAAAATCACACCCATAATCATCCGAGACAGAGTTGCCTGGAAATTTAAAGGTACTGTTTTCTGATATCCAACTACCGGGATTAACAATGGTTGATCCATATTTCTTTCGTAAAACCCTATATGCGTGAATTTCTCCAGCCAAACCAACAAGAGTTTTCATTGCCTGCGACATGCGGCCCTTGGGCTTTGAGCGTCGTTCTCTTTTGGGCAATCCTGCTTTCTTCTTTGTTTTTTCCTTTATTTCATTAAGTTTAGCGATATCTGTCACATCGATATCAGGCAGGAAAGCATCATGTATTTCACCTTCAATGTGATTGAATAATTGTGATAAGTTATCTTCTGTATTATCAAAAGCTTTTCCACATACGCTTACAACTCTTTTTGTCTTTTCCTCCTCATTTTTTCTTTCTTCAAGTTTCTTCTCAGCGCTACTAAGGTCTTCACCCTTAGTATCCATTGAAATTAAAAAATTTGAAAGATCATCTGCTTTATCCAAAGCATCCCAGAAAGGCTTCATTTCTTCATCATGCGGAAGACTCTTGGACATTGTAAAAACCTTTCCATCATTCCATATGTCCAGATATCCTTCGTTTTCTAAGGAAGCCTCTATGAATTCAAGAAAATCCGTCGCGTTACGATCCCGGAACGAAAAAGAAACACCTTTTCGATCGCACCAAATGATCCCGGTCTTTTGTATGGTTTGTAAGGTCTTCAAACAAGACGCTCTATTTGTCGTAAATATTTCCAAGGGGTCCACAGTTGGCTCGAAATTCAAAACCTCAAGCTTTGTGGCAAGTTCATCGATATTCTGGGCAGTAGTGATTGACTCTATCCCTCCGAGCGGGGCCTGCCATGAGACCAGTAGTGGTTTAACCACAACCATCGTTTGCTGAAAAGTCACATCCCAATATAGGTCCTGGTAGTTATCCGGGACTCCGAGCGACTCCAATTTTTCTATCAAATCCGTATAGGTGCCTATTTCTTTATTATCTTTGAGCAATTTCCTCACAATAGATCTCAAGGGAACTTGAGCGGAATCCATGTGGTCTTGAAATTGCTCATCAGCCTCTTGGTTTTTGGCCGGTGTTTCTCCGGCCCTTTTCATGCCCAGATTCCATTTATCCAACTGAAATATATCCCCGAACTTTTCATACAAAGAGTGGCCGAGATCAATAAACCCTTTCGAATTTCTCACTATTGAAAGGGCCTGGCTCTGGTTCAATGGGAATAGGTCAAAGCCAGTCAAGAATTGCTTGAGAACGTCTTCAGACGTTATTTCGGTTAAGATAGAAAGGTCAGCATCTGGGTGCAAAGCCAGAAGGAGGGGCATAAACAGACGAATTGCCCAGCTCAAGTCGCCCAGCCACAACTGTTCAATTTCTGCAAGATGTTCCGAACTTATTTTGAGCTCCTTCAGTGCTCCCTCTATAATTTCGCGGGCTGGCTCGTCTAGGCCATCAAGCTTACTAAAGACAAGTTTTAGATGCACCTCCAGGTCCGCGCGGTCCATCATGGCGGAAAAAGCCTCCCCTAAAGAACTTAGCCTTTCTCTGGCTTTATGTGTTGCAAGAAGCGTGGACGACTTGGCTAACCAAACTCCATCTATTTTGGTGACTGGAACGTACCGATCTTCCTTCCAAATCCCAACTTCCAAAATGTTGGCCCAGAAGAGCCTTGTCTTTCTTATGGTGTCCATAGTATTGGAAAAAGCCTTGGTGTGCGACCCCCGGGCCTGATTGCCAGCATGAGCATGGCAACACATCAAAACAGGGATAACCCATGCAAGCTCCCCTTCGCAGAAAAAATCTCCTCTCGGGGTTTCTTCCCAAGGCTCACCATCTACAAGGAGCTGCACTTTTAAATCGGAAATGAAGCTGATACCACGGCCGAAGACCCTACTAAACCCCATGCCAAGGCGCCTGGCGTCTTTGGACTCTATAACCAAAATATTCTTTACGTGATTCTCCAGGCCATGATAAAAGGAAGACGTATCATCGGGAAGGAATATGGGATTTTCCGGAGACGGAGCCACGGCTCTAAGTTCAGAACCGCTTTTCACAATAAGTTTAGGGGGAAATGGACCTTCTGTTTCCGGTTCAAAAAGGCTCCATGCCGCTCGAACCTGTCCCACAAAGATGTCTCTATTTACTCTTTCCTCAGGGTTTTCCAGGGAGTTCGCCAAGTCGTCCAGCAGTCGCGTGTTGCTTGTTTTGCTTTCCGGTTGATATCGGGACATTCCCAGTTTTTCAAGTTCTTTGGAAAGATCGAGATCACTATCCAGCACCTGGGAAATCTTTAGCGGAACCGGATTGAGATGCTTAAATTGATGCACCCGGCCTGCAATCTCTGCAAGAGGTATGAACCATCTATCCCGGGGGCGAAAATCTGTTGGCGTCTTTCCCGAATCAATCAACCACGGAGTTTCTTCAAGCCAATATTTTAAAGGTGATTTATGGGATTTATAGTCACTCTGCCCTTCAATTTTTGAAACCCGAATGGATTCCCACTTCCCTTTCCATTTGGCAATAGACTGTAATAAAACTTGCATGAAGTCAACGCGGATATCCTGCGTTAACGCCGAATATCGGTCTATCCCAGGGATAACAAACAAATTTCCGACTTCGTATTCGAACCAGCTTGCAAAGTTGGGCTTCAAACTATTGTAAACAACAGCAATGTAATTCTCCCATATATCCTTAAACCCCGGCGGAGGTTTCTCTGGAAGCTTTATCCCACTATTACCTGAAACCCCAAAAGTATATTCCCAATCCTCAGGTTTGATTGTTAGTAATCGAATCCCATTAAAAGCCCCGGCCTTTTCAAGCAAACCCCAATCGGGCGAAACATTCTTGCTCCAGTGGCCGTCATCAGGAGGCAGAAGAAGCCTCTTGGCGGCCTCCTTTGTTTCAGCGGTATTCGCTGCATCTAGGTATGATTTGAGTTCCCGTCCAACAGTATGATCCCAACCAGGTCCGAAACTGGTTTCATTCAATGAATACCATCCGCCATGGCAGGGAACAGGTAGCTTTCCGAGATATTGGAGCGTTTTTTCTCCCTTGTCTTTAGCAAGCAAGCCCGCTACGAGCCGGAGCCCCCAACTACTGATAGCCCGGCAAAGCTGATCTTTTTCTCCATCAAGGGATACAGGCAGGCCGGGTGTGGCAGGAATGAGTACATTGCGGAGGATGGATTCCACACCAAAAGGCTGAACCAGGGAAGAAGAAAGATACCCGTGCAAAGGATGGTTTTTTATACCCCCGCCTTCTCTCGGTACGTGGACGGTGATTGCCTCATAGAGGAAAGCGATGTAAGACCCAAGTTCTCGCGGGATTTCATCAACTGCTCGGTCCGGGAGGACCTCTTCATCATCTCCCGAGCTTCGCGGCCGGAAGAACACGGACATGCTATCACTGCTGGCATGGAGTTCGCCATCAGTGCCAAGAAGAACTTTCTTCCCTTCAAGGCACTCGGATTTCCCTGGAAATAACAGCATGACATCATGCCAGAAATCATTCCAGTCAACTTTGTTCTCAAGGGCAATTTCTTGAGCGACAACCTCAACGGTCGATGCAACCCAATCATCTAAAGGCTCAGCTCCGATGCCCACAAAATCAAAAAGGTTTATAATCTGAGAGCTTCTTGAGCTAAGCCCTTCGTTAATGATATCAAAAGTGGCGCTTTTGTAAAATAATTTCTCTGTAAAAACCCTTGGTTCATCCAAGCGCGGGGGGAGTCTGGCTTGCTTGACGCTTTTCCAATCATTGAATGTTTGAATAAGAGGCTCTTCTTTTATGTCGAGTCCATGCTGTAAAAATTCGTTTTCAACTAAAGAAAACCACTCCTTTCCATTCGCCTCTTGCGAGGAAATTGGGGCAAGGATGTCAAGGATCGCTCGGGCTTCATCAAGCCCCTTTCCTGCAAGATGCCCGGAAACGATATCAGCAGCTTTTTTAGCCATTTTTTTAATCAAGAGCTTGTTGAATGGCTTGGCAAAATCAACTTCTGTGCGGCTAATATCTCCATAGAATGAGGCGTTCAAGTGACAAGCCGCACCGCTTGACTGCTCTGTGGGCAGGAAAATGCTGATCAAACCTTTTTCCGGACTCTCGCCCACACGGACGGCCAGCGCTACCTCTGACTTTTTGACTTCGGGCCACTTTCCAGGAAGACTGGATACAGCCTCACGAATCTCTTTAGCTTCCTCACGATTTTCTTCTCCACCGACGAGCCACTCCCAAAGCCAATACCTTTTTGTATTGGCGTACCCGGTTTCATTAACGATCACACCTATATCAATTTCTTGAGCATCGCCTTTTTCCGGCAAGGGTCGGATTTTTCTCGTAATAAAGCGTTTGGTGCCAGGGGTTTCGATCCAAAGGCTCTTTGCCTTGTTCAAAAAAAGAACGATGTTTTCATCCAATTCTTCGACATTTTTCAGAGTCAGATTTCTTGCCTTTTCGTTGATAAAAGGCAGGCGAACCACCGTGGCGAAACCTTTTGTCTCGAATTGACGTACCAAATGGGTTTTATCTTGGTCATTAATGGGCTCCGGCAAGAGGTAGGGCGAAAGGAACCTGAGCTCGGAAGCGACTCCTTCAAAGCCCATGGCCTGGCATTGGTCTCGGAAAGCATTCAATTTACCACGTCCCCAATCTACCAAAGGAATAGGGTGACTAAGATCCAGATTAGGATTATCGTTGCCGTTCAAAATGGCCTGGATGGGTTTTTTAAATGACTGAATGATCCCGGGGTTGAACCGGAAGTTGAAGCCGTTAAATGATGTGGAGACCTTTTCCTTGCGTGAGAAGATTTCCGGCTTCCGCGTGATTTCCAAGACGCTTCGAAACCCTATGCCCTTGTTGCCTATGTGCTTTTCCGGGTCTTTGTCGCTCTGGCCAAAACGGGATAGGTTGATGAAGTTTGGTTCCGTGAAGGGCGATCCGTCATTTGCTACGTAAAGAGCGCCAAATGGCGGCTCATTCGCAATCACAATCTCAATGCGCCCATTGTCTTCGGGTGTGTTTTCATCAGCCTTTTGTTTCTCAATGTCAAAAAGAGCGTCGTGTGCGTTTTGGATAAGCTCGATCAAAAAACGACCATGATATTGGTGTTCCACCTGTTCAGTGAGATTGTGCAAGCTTTTATAGTTTGATGTACCGTTGGCCAGTTCGTCTAGGAATGTACGAATTTCCCCTATGGTCTTTTGTATGACCTTTTCGGTATAACCGGACGGAGATTCTTCCACGTCCTGATGTACCTTCATAGGTTTCTGACTCATTTTATTGTCTACCTTGAACGTTTTTCAGACCTCGCAACGAAATTAATCAACTTTTTAATTACAGAAGCTATCTGGAACGTAATAGCTAATAAAATGTGATTGTTGACTTCCAAGGCATCATAGTTTATACGGCCTAAGTTTTTGGAGAAACATTGCAGTATAACATAATTTTTAAACCTAAACTTTGAATTTGACTGAAATGCAACTTTTTCGTTTGTGTAACCCCTTTGAAATTATTGTGTTAAAGTGCATTTGGAGCCCAACATCCCATTAAAGGATACAACCATTGAATCTCGATGCGAATGCTTCCGCCTAATGCCTCTTCCGCTTTACCTCTATTATCTTCTGAGCACTCTTAACCTCAAACTTTTTCTTGTCTACAACTCCTTTCTCAACTAATAGCTCTATCAGGGCTTCTTGGACATGCATGACTGTGATGAGGAGCTCGTCGAATTTTACTATGTTTTTTCGCTAGATTGTAGGGTATTTTCTTTTTCATCTGTCATTTTTCTCTGCAACCTTTGCTTTTCTTAACACGTGCAGCGGTGGCATAACCTGAGTACCGATGTTTCTCTTCCATCGTACAAGGCTGCCTATCATCCCTGATAGAACTATAAGGCGTAGGTTTTGGATGGAACTCTGTATTCTGCTCAAGAAACCATCCTATGAAAGCATTTCCCCCTAGTTGCACAGCATAAAGCTTTAATTCTTCTTCAACCTCAAGTGGGCTTTTGGGAGATATTGGGTTATCTTCTACTTCTATTTTCCCTAGTTCTTTTATGATTTCATAGTCATGGATAAACTCTTCTTTTGTTCCTTTTACCCATCGCGCAAGACCAGCTTCTACTTGAGAAACACTGTTTTCACATGCTTGGTAGCAAGCAGGACAAAGTTTCTCCCACTCTCCGTAACGATCACAATCACGATGATAAGGACAGAGATGATATCGGATTTCTTTATTCTTTCGATACTTGGCAAGCAAGTTCTTTAACTTTGGAAATGGCTTCTCACACTGGCTACACCTTGTCAACTCCTTATCCTTAAAACATGACTTACAGATGTGCTTGGCTGCAGATAACTCTTTTTCCTGCAATCCATGTTTATGAAAATTTTCTAAAAGAGCATTCTTCCTATCTTTGAGAACATTGAATCTGTTACCACAAAACGAACACTTAACGGTACTTACTTCTTTCCAGCATTTTGGACAGAATCTGCTGTGCTTGTCATATTTCTTCTTATACTCCCCAAACTCCTTTAGGCGCTTCAAGCGAGAAGAGCAGTCCTGTAATACAAAAAACTTAGCCTTACATTGAGAACAATCTGCGCGGATTTTAACAACCATTTTTTCTCTTGCCTCTCTCTAAAGTCTAAGAAGACCGCAATATTTCACATTAGGGGATGTAGGTAATTCTTGCAGCATCAGCATTCTATTTCGAAGTAGCTACCTATTAGTTTTACGGCTCGCAACTCCTACACCCCTTCCTCCCACTCTCAACAACCTCTCCCCTTGTATCAAATTTAATTAAATTGCTTGACCGTTATCGAATTGCAAAACACAATCATGTTCACATCTCTCTTTGCCTGACGCAATTATCTATTGTTTAGCTTGCAGTTCACTTTTCTTTTTCTCAAACTCTTCTTCTGTCAGGATTCCCTCCGCAAGGGCAATTTTTAGCTTCTGAAGTTTCTCAGTTAGCTGTGCACTGTCTATTTCAATCTCTGAGGATGCTTCCAATTTAGTCTTCATATTCTGGAATTCCGCTTCAGTCAAAACACCTATTCGCCACAACTTCTCTATCTTCTGTAGCCGAGAAGCAAGATAGTTAGGGCCTTTCTTAAAAGCCTTTACAATCAACTCCTTGAGCCTTTCCAAATATGGCTGATAATGAGGGGCGTTATTTCTCACAATTAACATACAATTCTGCAAGTCCCGGGGCATGGGTTGCGACCCACCATGGGTCCATATCTTTATATATCCGCTGAGAGGCTTTAACTTTACCGTGACTTC
>QIMC01000066.1 GCA_003232185.1 Flammeovirgaceae bacterium
GGATCAATGAAGAACTACTTGCAGTTTGTTACTTTTAGGATAGCAATCATTCACCATTAGACGAATAGCTGCCTTTTTATCTGATCCTCAAGCCCGAGCTCGCTTACTTAGTGCTATTTTCGTAAATTGAAATTCGTAATTCGTAATTAAAATGTCCCAATCCCGCCAACTCGCCGCCATTATGTTCACCGATATCGTCGGGTATACGGCCTTGATGGACGAAGATGAGCAGAAGGCATTTGAGCTACTAAAAAAGAACCGACAGGTCCAGAGACCCATTATCGAAAAATACCATGGTAGATGGTTAAAAGAAATGGGTGACGGTGTGCTGGCCAGTTTCTCTACCGTTACCGATGCGGTGTATTGTGCTGCAGCTATTCAGAAAACTTGTGAAGAGGAGCCTAACCTGAATCTAAGAATAGAATCTAAGAATAGGTATTCATCAAGGAGAAGTTGTCTTTGATGGTGAAGATGTTTTTGGTAGTGGGGTAAATATAGCGGCTCGGTTGGAACCTTTGGCCCCGGTTGGAGGTATTCTCGTGTCGGAGTCGGTACACCGTAATCTAGGAAACAAAACGAACATAGTATCAACTTTTATTCGGGAAGAGCAGCTAAAAAATGTAAAGGAGCCGATAAAGATTTACTCAGTGCATGTGGAAGGTGTTGAGCCAATGGACATAGCCGAGCAATCCACTGCCCCTCAGCAGGCACCACCAAAGTCCAGGGATCCTGGAAAGATTCGTTTTGCAGTTGGGGGAGCCTTAATAATCGTTCTCCTTTTTTATTTTTTATATTCCAATTTTAGCACAGAAACTACGCCAGTTGAAGCTCAAGCCACATCTTTAGATAAGTCAATAGTAGTCTTACCCTTCACTAATTTGAGCAGCGATCCTGAACAGGAGTACTTCAGCGACGGCATGATGGAGGAGATATTGAATCACTTGGTGAAGATCGAAGATTTGAAAGTAATTTCCAGAACCACGGCTATGCGCTATAAGGGGTCACTCAAACCTCTAAATGAAATAGCCAAGGAATTGGGTGTTGCCTCCGTGTTAGAAGGAAGCGTTAGGAAAGCGGGGGATAAAATCCGGATTGCTGTGCAACTAATAGACGGTGACACGGATTTGCATATTTGGTCAGAAAGTTACGATCGAAATTTGGACGATGTGTTTTCAATTCAAAGTGAAGTTGCGCAAAGTGTAGCGAGCTATTTGCAAGCAGAAATTAGTCCTGAAATTAGAGTTAAAATTAAATCTCAACCAACCACTAACACAGAGGCTTACAACTTATACCTTCAGGCACTTTTTCAAGAAAGAACTGCTACAATTGCTGGTTTTGCAAAGGCTATTGAGTTACTGGAAAAAGCTATTCAACTTGACCCAGAATTCGCTGATGCCTTCTTAGGAGAAAGAAAATCGACTTTTACATTTACAGGGATCAGTCAAGTTAAAAGTGCTAAGCAGGCTGTAGAAATAGGCAAACCTTATTATGATAAAGCGCTGGAAATTGATCCTGACAACATACAGGCACATATATATTTGGCTCATAGTTACCTTTGGTATGAATGGGATTTTGAAGCGTCTGATAAGGAGTTCCAAACCCTCCTCGAACTTAATCCCAATTATAGTTGGGCGGATTTTCTGATCGCCTCGGGAAGGTTTGAAGAGGCACTTGAACGCTCAATGATAAGTTTTGAAATAGATCCACTCTCATCGGGAGTTTGGACTGATATAATCCTAAGTCATTACTTCAATAATCAACCAACAGAGGCACTAGTAGCTATTAGTACCGCTCTGAGTGGTGATATCGCTAATCATTTTGTTATTTCTGATGCAAGTAGGGCCTATTTATATCTAGAGAAATATGACAAAGTTATAGAGACGATTGATCGACTTTTCAAAGAGTACGAGGACGTTAGAAGTCCTCGACCTTTAGGAATTCTGGCCATAGCTCACTATCATTTGGCTGATTTTGATAAGTGCAACCAACTATTGCAAGAATTAAAGAAAAAAAGTGAAGAATCTTCTGCTGGCAGTCCCTCATTTTACCTAGCCATGATCTACGCCCAAATGGGAGAAATTGATACTGCCTTTAACTGGTTGGAAAAAGCTTATCAAGATCACGAAGTGGAAATGTACTGGCTGAAAGTAGAGCCTCCATTTGGGCCACTCCGAAGTGATCCCAGGTGGCAAGGGATGCTGGATAAAGTGGGGTTTCCTAAGTGGCTGTGAACGGCCGCTATTGCCCGGGTCTGATCTCGCCCTCACCCTCTAACTGAATACCGGGTTTGGGTAACCTAAAGAATCACCTTATTAATCACGTGATTAATAAGGTGATTAATTTACCCGTACTAAAGTTGGTCAATTTCACATTGGGTACTCTATAACCTGAACAATTAACTATAAGCCATAAACCTGTGCAACCAAAAGCAATATTAGATGTTAAAGCCCAACTGGGAGAAGGTGCAATATGGCACCACTTAGAAAAAAAGCTGTACTGGGTAGATATTGAAAGTAAATTATTGCATGTATTTAATCCTGCTACCGGATTAAATAGCACTTATAATACTTTTGAAAGAATTGGAACGGTGGTCCCTGCCAGAGGCGGCGGTGCACTGGTTGCCTTGCAAAATGGAATTGCCCAGATTGATTTATTAGATGGTAAAATTCAGGGCCGGGTTGATCCGGAGAAAGACATTCCTGGCAACAGGTTCAACGACGGGAAATGCGACCCGCAAGGTCGCTTATGGGTCGGGAGCATGTCTTTGGACATGAAAACAAGAGCTGGCTCAGTTTATAGGATAGATCATGATTTTCTTGTACATAAGATGATTTCTAAAGTTACCATATCCAATGGCATATGCTGGTCTTTGGATGGTCTTACCATGTACTATATCGATACCCCAACCAGACAAGTTGTGGCCTATGATTTTGACAGCGCTTCTGGAAATATTTCCAATCCTGAAGTGATCATTAATGTAGAAAAGCATCTTGGGTTTCCAGATGGTATGACCATAGACAGTAGGGGAATGTTGTGGATTGCTCTATGGGGAGGAGGGGCCGTAGGATGTTGGGACCCAAAGACCGGAGATTTGTTAGACTTAATTAAGTTGTCAGCGCCAAATGTCACATCCTGCGCATTTGGCGGTGAAAATTTAAACCAATTATTTATAACTACTGCCAGGGAGGGCCTGACCAAAAAAGAACTAGAAATTTATTCGGATAGTGGCAGCTTGTTCATGGTTGAAACGGGCATCCATGGGGTTCCTGCATTCCTATTTGGATGAGGCAAGCCAAAACAGTAATCCAGAGTTTGTCCCTTCCTTCAAGATACCCGTCATTGTCATAATCAAAAAAGGTAAATCGAATAGAAGGAGATTCATCTGCCAATCTATGAAAGGCGGCTTGTTAGGAAAAAGTAAGATTTTGATTATTGATATAAAGTTGTTGAGCCAGACAAATTTTATTGCATTAGATGCGCTGCAACCAATTTCAATTTGTATTTTGTTTAATAAATAATCTTACAAATAATGCATAAACTCATTTGTATTCAATGCCTCGCTTTTCTGGCCTACGGAGTGATTTCCGCCCAAGACGCTACGGTCGCCGGTAAGTTCACCGTCGAACATCCCACTTTGCTCAATCTTGGATTTGAATGGCCAATCTCCGGTGATGCCAATCGCAATGCTGAAGTCGATGTTCAATTTCGTGCGGTTGGAGAATCTTCATGGCGTACTGCCCTGCCGCTGGTGCGGATAGGAGGAGAACGCGTCTTTCGCGCCCGGGAGCATCTTGACTACACGGTGCCCGATGCTTTTGCGGGGAGCATTCTCAATTTGCAACCTGGTACCGAATACGAATGCCGCTTCCAGATGTCGGATCCTGATGGAGTCACCGGCGAGGCTAATCATACGGTCAAAGTAACCACTCGTACCGAGCCACAGCCCTACACAGGGGGTCGGACCTTGCATCTATATCCAGCCGATTTTGAAGGTCCCCGAGAGGAACCCAGCTTCACCGGTATCCTGCAGGCTTACTATGGCGCAGGCTTAGGCGATTGGTCGGTAGTATGGGAACAACGAGTTCAAGCAGGCGACATCCTGCTCATGCACGCCGGGCTCTACCGGGTAGAGCGATTGGATTATGTGGACCCGATGATGACACCTTTCGACGGATTGATGTCTCTAACCTTAAAGGGTACACCGGAAAAGCCCATCACTATAAAGTCTGCCGGCGATGGCGAAGTAGTGATCGATGGAGACAATAATCACCGGCTCTTCGATGTTATGGCATCCAGCTATCACATCTTTGAAGGACTTACATTCCGCAACACGGATATTGCAATTTTTGCCGGCCAAAAGGAAGTCGCTGGAGCCGTCGGTCTTACAGTGAAGAATTGCCGTTTTGAAAACGTAGGTGCTGCTGTATGGACCGAATATGCCGGTTCCTCGGATTTCTATATCGCCGACAATCTTATTATTGGTCGGGACGATCGCTTTCGTCTCATTGGATGGGGAGGACGGCCAAGAACACCTGATAAAATGAGCTGGCCTGAGCCACTCTACAAATCCCACCGAATGGTAAGCTACTACGGGATAAAGGTGTATGGACCAGGACATGTCATCGCTCGAAACGCTATCGCCTATTTCCACGATGCCATCGGAATTTCGACTTATGGCACACCGGAGAATGATCCGGAACGTAGGGCCTCTTCAATCGATATTTACGGAAACGATATACATATGTCAAATGACGATTTCATCGAAGCCGATGGTGGCGTACATAACATTCGGATATTCAATAACCGCGGAACCAACGCGAGTATGGGAGGCTTGAGCGCCCAGCCGGTTTTTGGCGGCCCAGCCTACTATTATCGAAATACGCTCTATAATATCCCACGGGGGGTGGCCTTGAAGTTCGGTGGTAAGCCCGCGGGGTTGTTCGTATTTCACAATACGATCATTTGCGAAAACCAGATCGGTGGAACCGCAGCGAACATGCATTTTCGAAACAATCTCATTTTAGGTCGTGACGCTCCTGGTCGTGGTATTATGCGCATTGGAAACTCACACAGCATCAATTCATCCGACTATAATGGATACCGGGCGAATAATGGTGTAGAGGCCCAATACGGCTGGATGTCGCCTCCTCCAGGAGAAATAATCTATCAGCCTAAAGGTGAAGACTGGAAAACTTTTGAAACACTTGGCGACTTCAGCGCCGCGACCGGACAGGAAATTCATAGCATAGAAGTCGACTACGACATCTTCGAGAATCTGTCACCGCCAAATCCCGACAATGTATACGCAGTATATCATGCGATGGACCTGAATTTTACACTTAAACCTGACAGCAAAGCCGTGGATGCCGGTGTGATCATTCCCACCATCAACGACGATTTCGTAGGTAAAGCTCCGGATCTGGGTGCGATCGAAGTTGGTGGTCAAGAGATGAAGTACGGTCCGCGTTGGCTGACCTGGGAACCATTTTACCGTTAGGGAGATGTAGCAGAACCAAGGCCCTCATCTGACCAATTCCACCGGATTATTTATAATCTACAGCTTGCAATCCAGTGCTTACCACTGCGTTGCTGTTGACCATATCCGCAGTTTTCCTGGTATTAAGTATGATCATAAGTATTCAATCATACAAATTAACGGTTCTTAATCCCATAAGATTTTTGCGAAGCGAATAGATTTTAGCTCGCTAGTACAAAGTTTCAATGAACGGTGCGAACAATTACCTGGGTTTTGGTTAACATCTCATTCAGCAGTTAATATTCAAAAGAGGGTCAAGGTTGGTACGAGTCTTTAAAAGACTACTTACTAACAAAGATGCAAACACCAATACTCGATATTTTATTCGTTCCTTAGGCTTTCCGTGGGGTTGGCAATGGCAGACCGCCAGGTGGTTCCACTTACCGAGAGCAAAGCAGTGAACAATACAAAGACTCCGGGAAGCACAAAATACCACCAGTGCAAGATAATTTGATGGGCAAACCCGTTTAGCCATTCGGACATAAAATAGTAGGCCACCGGTACCGCTATGACGAAGGCAAAAGCAATTTGTTTCATGTAGTCTTTTGAAAACAGCAGCAATATCTGACTGATCGAAGCCCCCAGCACCTTTCTTACCGCTACTTCTTTGGTTTTCTTCTGGGCGATGAATGAAACCAGTCCATACAAACCCAGACAGCCAATCACCAGGAACACCAGGGAAAAAACCTGGAATAAATTGGTGATTCGAGCCTCCTCTTCATAAAAGGCTTGCACGTTGTCATCTAAAAAGGAATAGCTAAACACGCTTCCATCAAAGTGGTTGTTCCATTTTTGCTCAATATAGGCCAGGGACTGTTCGAGATCATCATACATAGCCGAAGCATCATCCGGGATATTGAGTTTAATACTAGCCAGTCGATAATTATCGGGCCATACCATCAGAGCTACTTTAGCTAGTTCATTTTTCACGGAGTTGGTGTAGATATCCTGAATCACCCCGATGATGGTAATGGTTTCGTCCATCACTATCACCTTTTTATCTATGGCTTCCTCTGGTGTTGTAAAGCCTAATTTTGAAGACAATGTTTGATTAATGATGATCTGGTCACGGTCGCTGCTCTCCGTGAAGTTCCTGCCTGCTAGCAATCCGATATCATAAAGATCCAGGTAGTTGTGGTCAACTGATTGGTATTCAAAACCCAGATTTTCGCTTCCATTGTCATCTTTTCTTCTGATTTCCCAAATCCACTTCGGCCGTTTAAGGCCAGATGGGAGGGTTAAACTGAAACTTACCTGGTCTATAGATGAAAACGAAAGCATGTCATTCTGGAAAGCATCCAGTTTATCTTTACTGGTTCCCTGAGGGACTTCCACGTTGACCACCGCATCTTTATTAAATCCCATGTCCACATTTTTAAAGAAATGCATTTGTTTGACGGCGATAAAAGTAGCAATGATTAGGATCTGCATAATGGTAAACTGAGTAACCAGCAAAATTTCACGAAGGGTAAGACCATTTCGGACTTTGGTGTCGAAGGTATTTTTGATGGCCTGTATGGGCCGGTATTGGGACAAACTCAGGGCTGGGTATAACCCGGCCAGTAGGGTAATCGCCACTGCTAAAACAACTAGACAAATCCAAATAAAGGGGTCTGCATAAATTGCGTGGGTTATTTTAGCCCTGGTCAATGATTGTATTTGACTTAATACCAAGTTGCTGGCAAGCATGGCAATCGCAGTGGCAATGATGATGATGAGCAGGGTTTCCGTCATGGACTGTCCCACCACCTGCCACCGGGTACTGCCTAATACTTTGCGGATGCCTATACCCTTGGACCGAGTGATGGCATGTGCGGTAGATAGGTTGATGAAATTGATACAAACCATGATCAACAAGAATCCGCCAATAATGCCCAGTGCCCAAATGCTTTGAGGGGTCACCGTCCTAAGATTATAATTCCCGAAACGAGGATCATTATGTACCTCATGTAATGGTTGTAGCATATATGACCGCATCTCTGAAAGTTCCTTGGGCACATGAGTGGCATGCACCTGAGCGATTTGTCGCTCCATTTCAACCTTATCAGTCCCCTCCGGCAAAACCAGATAACTTTGATGAACATCCGAAACAGCATGCCATTCAGTCATAAAACGATCACCTTGAAATTGCTGGAAGGTAGCATATGAAATCAATACCTTAAAGGGAAAATCAGTGTTACTGGGAAGATCCTCTATCACGCCGGTCACTTTTAAGTCCAACATTTTTTCAAACTTCAGGGTCCTGCCTAGTACGTCGAGACTTTGAAAATATTTCTCAGCAATGGAGCGGGTTAAGACAACGGTATTAGGATCCGTAAGGGCAGATTCCTGGTTGCCAGCCAGCCACTTAAATGGAGTTCCTTTGAAATCAAAGATTTCAAAAAATGAACTATCTACAAAGGCACAGCCTTCATCCTCCCGAAAGGAACGGGTGTTTTTTTTGGCCTCGATAATATCAAACTGGGAATTTCTGTGATAGGACATTGCCGTAATATTTTTCAGCGCTGGGATTTCCTCGGATATTATGGTGGCCAGTGGGTTGACCACCCCAGTACGATATTCCGTTTGGCCTTCTACTTGGCTTACCCTTACAATGCGATAGATATTATGGGCAGTGGAATGGTAGCTATCAAAACTTGATTCATAGCGAATGATCATAGCGATGATCAGGGTGCACACAATGCCCAGGGTAAGCCCCAGTATATTAACCAGGGAATTGGTTTTGTATTTCCAGACATTTCTGCCGGCAGATTTGACAAAACTGCTCCATAACATGGTATTGAAAAGGGGGTAGGACATTTTGTTTCTTAAAACAATACCCGGCCGGAAAAACCGCAGCACATTCCAGGTAAAGTTTCTCTTCGCCTTTTTCAGGCCTAGGGTAACTACCTCTTCTTCAAATTTTTCCAAAAGGTCTCCTGAAATGGTTTCATATAAACGCGCTGGGCAAAACCAGGCTAAAACTTTTTGCGGCCATCGGGGAGGGGCGTAGGTGTTTGGGCGATTATTGGGCATAATTCAATTGGGGCATAAGTTTCCAAAGATCGATTCGTGCTGCTTTCATGGACCGAAGTACCGCCAAACCGGTATTGGTGATGGTAAAGATCCGTTTACGTCTCCCGCCTCTGGCTTTAGTGACACCTCCCATAACTGACTTCAGGTATTTTTTATCTTCTAAGCGGTATAAAGTGACATGCACAGCACTTAGATTAACTTCACGTCCAATACGGTCCTTTATCTCCATTACTATGGCATTACCATAGGCTTCTTCGTGCAGAATGCCAACTATAGTAAGTACCAATTCTTCAAATTCCCCAAGGTATTCCTTCATGATGTGTTTGTTGCAATTTCCTATTTCTATATATTTTGTAAAACTAATATAGTTATTTATATATACTTTGTCAAAGAAATAGTAAAATTGCTGTTAACTTTTTGAATTCTTCATCAAGGCAAGTAGCGCTCCTTTATTAAAAATATCTCCTTTCTAAATAAGAAAATAAATTTGAGCATGTACTATGAAACACCTATGTAAATGTCTAAATTTCTAGACATCACGCTACCTGTAAATAGGGCCTATTTTTAGTTTTCCTCTCCGTCGATATATCATAGTGTTCAAGAGTCTCATTATAATTCTTTTCACCTGTTTATTTATTGCATGCAAAGACAAGCAAAAAATAAATAATATACCAGACACAATTTTTAGGGACGTTCCCAGTGAATATTCCAAGGTGAAATTTTCCAATGATATAAAGGAAAGTGAAGAACAAAATATTCTTCGAGATCCATATTTTTACAATGGAGGTGGTGTGGCTATAGGAGATATCAACAATGATGGCCTTCCGGATATATATTTTACCGGTAATATGGCGGGGGATCAATTGTATTTGAATAAAGGGAAAATGCAATTTCAGAATATAACCCAGAAGGCGGGAATATTAAGTGCTAATCTTTGGACCACCGGGGTTACTTTTACCGATGTAAACAATGATGGATGGTTGGATATTTATGTCTGTCGATCTGGGCAAAGAAGCTTCAGGAACAACCTGCTGTATATCAATCAGGGAAATGGGAAATTTGTCGAAAGCGCTAAGCAATATGGTTTAAATGATAATGGATATTCTGTGCAGGCCAGTTTTTTTGACTTTGATATAGACGGTGATTTGGATTTGTATTTGGTCAATCATTCAACAAGGTTTTTCGAAGGCCAGGAGGAGTTATTTGCTTTAAAACATAAATCGGATCCCCATGAAGCGGATAGACTATATAGAAACAACAATGATGGTACATTTACGGATATTAGTGAGCAAGCGGGTATTAATCATTTCGCTTTTGGATTAAGCGCATCAATTGGAGATTTAAATCAGGATGGATTGCCTGATATTTATGCTACTAGTGATTTTTTCGAACCCGATTACCTATACATCAATAATGGTGATGGCACATTTACCAACAAACTGAATGAATCATTCGGACATATATCATTTTCAAGTATGGGTAGTGACATATCCGACTTCAATAATGATGGCCTGCCTGATATAGTAGTTTGTGATATGCAGCCAGCGGATAATTATCGAAAAAAAGCCAATATGGCCAGTATGGATCCATTGAGATTTGAGCGCATTGTCAAAGAAGGATATCACTATCAATACATGCAGAATACCCTCCAGCTCAATTCTGGTGTGGGGAGGTTTAGTGACATTGCAGAATTAAGTGGAATGTCAGAAACGGATTGGAGCTGGGGCCCTTTATTCCTTGATATGGATAATGATGGATGGAAAGATCTCTTTATTAGCAATGGCATACGACGAGACATTCAATATAAGGATATTCATATTGACCTACAAAAGATGGGTTACTCCGACCCCCAAACCAAATTAATGGATGTAATCAAGAATTTTCCCGTAAATAAAGTAAAGAATTACAGTTTTAAAAACAATGAGGGAATCACTTTTCACGACCAATCCGATTTATGGGGAATTGATCATCAAGGTTTCACTACCGGAGCAGCATTCGGTGATTTAGACCTGGATGGCGATTTGGATATAGTACTTAATAATATAGATGATGAAGCCTCAATCTATGAAAATTTGTTATCTGACAGAACAGGTAAAACCCCCAACTATCTGCAAATAGTCCTTATAGGCACGGATGATAATGTAATGGGCATTGGAGCTACTGTAAAGATAATGGCCAATGATGCCAGGCAATATCAATATCTTCAACCCACCAGGGGGTTTCAATCTTCAGTAGATCCAATCATTCATTTTGGCCTTAACACTGCCAAGGTCATTGATATAGTGGAAGTCCGTTGGCCCAATGGTACCTATACATACCTTCAAAATATTCCTTCCAATCAACGAATCGAAATCAAACAAAAAAATACCACTACCAAGCAAGGTGATACCCACTCACCCACGCTGCTTTTTACAGAGATCACCAACGAAATGGGTATAGATCACTATCACAAGGAAAAGCCATATGATGATTTTGCGAATGAAACATTGCTTCCACATAAATACTCACAATTAGGTCCTTGTCTGGTGGTAGGAGATGTTAACGGAGATGGTCTGGATGATTTTTATATTGGAGGGGCCAGAGGATTCTCAGGTCAATTGTATATTCAGGATAACACCGGTTCCTTTATAACTGATTCTGAGATCAC
>QIMC01000286.1 GCA_003232185.1 Flammeovirgaceae bacterium
GTGCTATGTTTCCGTTGCAAAAATCTGTGCGAGTGCCTATCTAACAGCCATTTAAGGCTCTCACTACGAAGTCTAATGCATAATCCGGGTTTAACCCAGTAGGTACTCTGTAAAAATATGAAATTCAGCTCTAATGTCCTGAACAACCTTGCCGGCTAATTTAAGAAGCCTAGACCTGAGAGATTATAAGCTGGCCATTTTTAAAAATTTCATTAAATCCAATTAACTTTAGACCATGTCAAATTCCAAATTAGTACTGGTTACCGGAGGTGCCGGGTATATTGGCTCACATACGGTGATCTCTTTGGTCAATGCTGGCTATAAACCCGTCATTCTGGACAATTACAGCAACTCAGATCCACAAGTAATAGCGGGTATTCAGGATATTCTACAGCAGCCCGTTACCCATTACCAAGGTGACTGCAGGGATTGGGACCTGGTAAATTCGATTTTTAGCAAACATGAATTTGAAGGAGTAATTCACTTTGCAGCAAGTAAAGCGGTAGGTGAATCGGTCGAACAGCCACTAGCGTATTACGGAAATAATCTGGATTCATTAATGATGCTGCTTAAAGCAATGAATCAATTTAATGTTCCTAAACTGGTGTTTTCATCATCCTGTACCGTATATGGCCAACCAGATCAATTGCCCGTAACAGAAAATACTGATCGCAAACCTGCTGCATCTCCCTACGGAAACACCAAAAAAATATGCGAGGACATAATTATTGATGTGGTCAAAAGTAATACTGGTCTTAAAGCAGTTGCCTTGAGGTACTTTAATCCCATTGGCGCGCACCCATCTGCAAAAATCGGAGAGCTCCCACTGGGAACCCCGAGTAATCTGATCCCTTTTGTCACCCAAACAGCGGCTGGAATCAGGAAAGTATTAACGGTATTTGGTGATGACTATAATACTCCGGATGGCACCTGTATCCGTGACTATATTCATGTAATGGACTTATCGGATGCTCATGTCCGCTCATTGTCTTATCTTGATGAACAGCAAGCAAATAGTTATTATGATTTTTTTAATCTTGGTACCGGCAAAGGCACCAGTGTGATGGAAGTGATCAAAACATTTGAAGAGGTAGCTGGGGTTTCATTGAATTATCAAGTGGGCCCTCGGCGAAGCGGAGATATCGAGCAAATATTTGCCAGTGTAGACAAAGCGAAAGAGGTACTCCATTGGGAAACTACCAAAACTATGGAGCAAGCATTGGGTGATACCTGGAAATGGCAGCAAATAATATCTAAAACATCATAACCTTGAATAAGGCCATCTTGATCACTGGAGGTGCAGGATTCATAGGATCCCATGTAATCCGAAAATTCGTTTTAAGCTACCCTGATTATCAGATAATTAACCTGGACAAGCTTACATATGCCGGGAATCTGGAAAATCTAAACGATGTAGAGCATCAAGATAACTATCAGTTTATCAAAGGAGATATTGAGGATTCAAAATTAGTTGATAACCTGTTTGTGGAGTATTCCATTAAAGGTGTCATACATTTGGCTGCCGAATCTCATGTGGATCGTTCAATTTCCGACCCCCTTTCGTTTATTCAGACTAATGTTTTGGGAACCGTCAATCTATTAAACGCTGCGGTTCAAAATTGGCACGCTCAAACTGATTGTTTATTCTACCATATTTCAACTGATGAAGTTTATGGCTCAATAACCGCACCTGACTTATTTACTGAATCTACTACCTACGATCCTAATTCGCCATATTCAGCTTCAAAAGCATCTTCCGACCATTTTGTCCGGGCCTATTATAATACATACAAGTTGCCGGTACTCATATCCAATTGCTCAAATAATTATGGCCCCTGCCAGTTTCCAGAGAAATTGATTCCGGTGTGTATTAATAATATCATAAATAAAAAGCCACTGCCGGTTTACGGTAAAGGCGAAAATGTAAGGGATTGGTTGTATGTAGAAGACCATGTCGCTGCAATTGATTTACTATTTCATCAGGGCAAAGTTGGCGAAACCTACAACATAGGGGGTGACAATCAATTTAAAAATATCGATCTGGTTAATTTGTTGTGTCAAATAATGGATCAAAAACTTGATAGATCCGGCTCTGAGCATCTTATTGAATTTGTCACTGATAGACCAGGGCACGATTTGAGGTACGCTATAGATTCAAGTAAGATCCAGGATGAACTGGGATGGCGACCATCTTTGGATTTGAAAGAAGGCCTGGATAAAACAGTAGATTGGTATCTGGAAAATGAAGATTGGTTGGAGCACGTGACTTCCGGACAGTACCAAACATATTATCAAGAACAATATTTCAACCGATAAATACTGACTCAATGAAAGGTATCATTTTGGCAGGAGGATCAGGCACCAGATTACATCCGATGACACTGGCAGTAAGCAAACAGCTTATGCCTGTCTATGATAAGCCCATGATATACTATCCTCTTTCTGTACTGTTAATGGCTGGTATTCGAGAGATCTTAATAATTTCTACTCCACATGATTTACCGATCTTCCAAAAATTGTTGAGGGATGGAAAACATCTCGGGTGCGATTTTCAATATGCTGCTCAAACCAATCCCGAGGGATTAGCTCAAGCCTTTGTTATCGGGGCCGATTTTATTAAAAAGGATAAGGTGGCACTAATTCTTGGGGACAATATATTCTATGGTACCGAACTAAGACAATTGTTACAGGGCAACAATAATCCGGATGGAGGAGTGGTATTTGCCTATCACGTAACCGATCCAAACCGCTATGGGGTGGTTGAATTTAATGAAGCCAATTCTGCCATCTCCATAGAAGAGAAGCCTAAATACCCTAAATCAAATTTTGCAGTCCCCGGACTATATTTTTATGATAATCAAGTAGTACAAATCGCCCGGAATCTAAAACCCAGTGCCCGTGGAGAATATGAAATTACCGATATAAATAAATACTATCTTGAACAAGGTCAGCTCCAGGTAGGAATTCTGGACCGTGGTACCGCATGGTTGGATACGGGTACAGTTTCATCCCTCATGAAAGCCAGCCAGTTCGTGCAAGTAATCGAAGATCGGCAAGGTCTTAAAATTGGTTGTATCGAAGAAGAGGCATTTAATATGGGGTATATCAATGAAGACCAATTAAAAAAAATTGCTGAACCACTTAAAAAAAGTGGTTATGGCGAATACTTATTAGGTCTATTAAAGAACTAGCGAGTTCTCCCGGTATATCAAATTTACTACCGTGGTTCCCACTGCATTTAATGTTTCTTTGCTAATAATATCCATATTATCAGAAGGGCGGTGATGGTATGACTTGAATGCATCCGCTCTATTTGACCCATCAGGAATCATATCGATGATATTTATCATTGGTATTTTTGCGTTCACATTTACATAATAATGGTCATCTTCAATAGCTCCTCCCTTTCCATAGGAGAAATAACGGCTGTGCCCTGCACGATGAGCCTCTTCCCAAACCTTATCGACTATAGAAGGTGCAAACTGAATTGAATAATATTCGTGGGGAAAGGTAGCGTTTTTGGCACCTACCATATCTAATAATATGCCGTAATATGCCGAATATCCGGATTGATGCTTATTGTTACTCCAGTATTTGGACCCCAGGCACCACTCAAGCCCCAGCCCTCCCTGATCTTCAGCATCAAATAATATAATATCTACTCCAATGCTTAATGAGTCCTGTGAGAGCAACCGGGCAATCTCCAATAAAACACCCACTCCGCTGCCACCATCATTTGCCCCATCAAATAACATGCTGGGGTCTTCAGTAAACTTATCTGCCTTCATTCTGGTGTCCCAATGCGCTCCCAATAAAATTCGCCTGCTTGCCTGTAGATTGAAACTGGCAATAATATTTTTGAATCGATAGAATTCACCAGATTGACTTTTGGAATCAAATTCCTGAATAATAACCTGGTCCGCATAACCGGACATTTTTCCATGCAGGTATTCGGCACAATGATCATGGGCCGGACTATTTGGAACCCTGGGTCCAAAGTCCACTTGTTTCTGAATATTCAAATAAGCTGAATCTGCATTGAAATTTGGGGCGCTTACGAATGAAACTTCAGGAATTATGTTGGGGCCTTCGGATTTACCCGACTGGTCACAGGAGTATGATAGGCTAAAAGCCAGTATAAAATAAATCCAATTACTCCTCATATGCCCAATCGACACCTGTTTTCATGTCTTTTAATACAATGCCTTGATTTTTTAGCTGATTGCGAATTGAATCAACTTTTTCATAATTTTTTTCCACTTTGGCTTCCCTATAACTAGCAATTACGATTTCCAGCAATTGGTCCTGATTATTTAGTTTTTCTTCTGTTAATCCCAGCACCTCCTGCACGAATTGCCGGAAGGTGGATTTCATTCGTTCAAATGTCTCTGGAGTCAGCTGTGCAATATCGAAATTACCATTGTGCATGGAATTGACTTTCTTCAAGATATTAAACAAATGGGCAATGGCTTTTGCGGTATTAAAATCATCATTCAATGCATGATAACAATTATCACAAAATTCTTTTATTTGTTGATTCACCTGTTCATCAATTACTCCCTGCTGATCTGAGGGGTAAGTTAATTGCCCAATTACCCGCAGTCCATTGGCCAGCTTCTTATATCCTTTTGAGGCGGCAGTTAACGCTTCATTTGACAAGTTAAGAGTACTTCGATAGTGGGTTTGAAGCATAAAAAACCGCAACGTCATGGGACTGTAAGCCCGATCCAGTAATTCGTGATTCCCGTTGAAAAGCTGCTGGGGTAAAAAAGAATTGCCCAGAGATTTACTCATTTTCTGCCCGTTTACGGTTAGCATATTTGCATGCATCCAGTACTTGGCTGGGGAGGCACCGTAACCCACTACACACTGGGCAATTTCGCATTCATGGTGGGGGAACTTAAGATCCATACCTCCCCCATGTATATCAAATTGTTTCCCCAGGTATTTAGTGCTCATGGTTGAACACTCCAGGTGCCAACCGGGAAACCCATCACTCCAGGGAGAAGGCCATCTCATTATATGCGCAGGAGCAGCCTTTTTCCATAGAGCAAAATCTAATGGACCCCGCTTCTCATCCTGCCCTTCCAGCTCCCTGGAACCACTTATCAGATCATCCAACACCCTACCTGATAGAATGCCATAGTGGGTATGCTCATGATATTTCATTACATCAAAATAAACTGAACCATTGGTCTCATAGGCCATCCCTGCCTTCAGAATTCTCTTTATCAAATCAATCTGCTCAATCATGTGTCCACTGGCAGATGGTTCAATGCTAGGCTCTTTCAAATTGAAAGTTTTTGCCACATCGTGAAACCCCTGGGTATATTTGTGGACGACCTCCATGGGTTCGAGGTTTTCCAATTTGGCCTTTTTTTCTATCTTGTCTTCCCCTTCATCTGCATCGTTTTCAAGGTGCCCCACATCAGTGATGTTCCGCACATACCGCACTTTATAACCTATGTGCGTTAGATAACGGTAAATAATATCGAAGCTTAAGAAGGAGCGTAAGTTGCCCAAATGAACATCACTATACACTGTAGGACCACAAACGTACATGCCAACATATGGAGGGCTCAGAGGCTCGAACCTTTCTTTGCTCGAAGACAAGCTATTGTACACCTTGAGGTTTTGTTGCATAGCAGTAAAGTTAGTAACTTATTCGGTTAAAATTTAGGGGCTGGCAGCTGGTTTTATAAACAATTCATGAAGAATTCTGGCGGGTTTCCTGTTCCAAATTTAATATTTCAACAAACCTCAAAAGCCTCAGTAATAGCTACCATTCCGGGCTTGTTTTAGAACCGCATATACATTACCTTTGCAATGAGAATGAACTATTTCCAAACAGAAAGGGGGGACTAACAGTCCCCTCTTTGCGTATGGATTGAGCTAAATGGGTTTAGAAGAAAAACTTAATGAGTTAGTATTGTGCCACCTGCCAGATGATCGGTATTACTTAACCGATATCAACGCTAAAGAGGCAGGCGCAAATACCAAGATCTGCATTTTCTTAGACGGAGACGAAGGAATAGATATTGGCGTATGTGCCAAGATCAGCCGGGAAATAGCCAAGGATTTGGAGGCATTGGATATTATGAAGCACCCCTATACTCTGATGGTATCTTCGCCCGGATTGGACATTCCACTTAAGCTTCCCCGTCAATATCATCGAAACTTGGGGAAAAAGTTGAGAGTCAGGCTAAAAAACAAAGAACAAATTGAAGGGAAACTCATGAAGGTAATGGATGATTTCATTGTTGTGGATGAACCTACTAAACCGGGTAAGAGCAAAGAAGAAAAAATACCCTTTACTGAGATTGAAACAACCCATGTATTAGTGTCATTTTAAGTATTAAGAGATGGACAACCTGAATTTAATTGAAGTATTTGCAGATTTTGCAAGAAACAAAAATATTGATCGGCCCACTATGATCCGGATTCTGGAAGATGTATTCAGAACCATGATTCGAAGAAAGTATGAGACCGATGACAATTTTGATATTATTATCAATGTTGACAAAGGAGACCTGGAGATTTGGAGAATTAGAGGTATTGTTGATGATAACTCAGAAGATATTTGGGATCATGATAAAATAAGTCTTTCTGACGCACAGAAAATCGAGCCAGATTTTGAGATTGGAGAAGAAGTGGCTGAAGAAGTTAGACTTGAGGACTTTGGCCGCAGAGCAGTAATGACAGCCCGACAAACCCTGATACAGAAGATCAAGGATCTTGAAAAAGATATTTTATTCCAGAAGTATAAGGAACTTGTGGGTGAAATAATTGTAGGTGAAGTCTATCAGATCTTGAGCAGAGAAGTACTGTTGATAGATGCGGAAGGCAATGAATTGAACCTTCCCAAATCAGAGCAGATTCCTAAAGACAGATACCGCAAAGGAGAAAGCATAAGAGCTATTGTCCATAGAGTAGAAATGGCCAACGGAAATCCCAGAATTGTACTTTCAAGAACCTCCCCTACTTTCTTGGAAAGGCTATTTGAGAGTGAAGTACCTGAGGTTTACGACGGACTAATCACTATTAAGAAAGTAGAGCGGGAGCCAGGAGAAAGAGCAAAAGTAGCGGTTGAATCTTATGACGATCGCATTGACCCAGTAGGAGCATGTGTGGGTATGAAGGGGTCTAGGATTCACAGTATTGTTAGGGAGTTACAAAATGAGAACATCGATGTGATCAACTACACCGAGAATATCGATTTATACATAACCAGAGCACTCAGTCCGGCTAAAATCTCTTCTATTAAAATCAATGAAGAAGACGGGCGGGCATCGGTCTATCTCAAACCTGATCAGGTTTCACTGGCCATTGGTCGCGGTGGGCAAAATATCAAATTGGGAAGCAAACTGGTTGGATTGGAAATTGACGTATATAGGGAGCTCTCAGAATTCGAAGAGGAGGACGTAGCACTTGAAGAGTTTTCCGATGAAATTGAAAGTTGGATTATCAAAGAACTGAAACGAATTGGATTGGATACTGCCAAGAGTGTGTTAGCACTGACCCATGAAGATTTAGTACGACGAACCGACTTGGAGGAAGAAACCATCAATGACGTGTTCAAAATACTCAATAAGGAATTTGATCAAGACTAATTTTTGAATAATTACAATTAAGGGATATTTAAATATGGCTGATGAAAAAGTAATGAGGCTTAGCCAGGTGGCAAGAAAGCTCAATGTAGGATTATCTACCATTGCTGAGCATCTTGAAACCAAGGGTTTTGAAGTAGAGCATAAGCCAAATACAAAAATTTCCGTAGAACAGTTTGAGATGCTGGCCAAAGAATTTGCTTCCTCAGCAATGGACAAAGAAGAAGCTTCTAGTCTCACCATTGGGCAAAAGCATTCAGATAATTTGGTAATAGATTCTAAATCTGAATCTGTATTAAAGAAAAAAGAAGACGAAGAAGAGATCTTTATTAAAAATATCTCTGTACCAAAAGAAGAAATAGTTATTACAAAACCTGAGCCAAAGCCTGAACCGATCCCGGAACCGGAAGTTAAGGCTCCAGAACCTCCTCCGATTGAGGAAACAACCCCAATACCAACGCTAAGTACAAAAACCAAACTACAAGGCATTAAAGTAGTTGGGAAAATTGATCTTGATCAAAAGAAAGAAGGCAAACCAGTAGAAACAGAATCTGAAAAAATAGAAACGAAAGAGGAGAAGAAAGAGACTGAGAAACCTAAAGACGAAACAGAAGCACCGAAAGTAGCTGAATCCCCAAAAGAAGCACCTGAAGTTAAGAAAGAAGCACCTGAAACATCAACTGAAGAGCCCAGGGAGGTTATCAAAGCCAAAGCCGATGCGCTAAAAGGATTAACTGTACTAGGCAAAATTGAGCTGCCAAAAGAAAAACCTGTTGCTTCTTCTGACGATAAACCTGAAAGAAAAAGGAAGAAGCGACCCCGTCGTAGGCTTGCACCTGCAGGAAATAAAAAACCCGACCAAAAAGGGCGAGGCAATAAGAGATCAAAAATAGAGAAAGAAGACGTTTCAGAAAAAGAAATCCAGGAGCAAATCAAAGCCACCCTGGCCAAGCTCAGTGGAGGAAAAGGCAATGTAAGCCGTTCAAAATACCGTCGTGAAAAACGATCGGCAATTGCAGAAGCAGAAGAAGAGAAAATACTGCAACAGGCCGAAGATGCCAAAGTACTCAAGGTAACTGAATTCATATCGGCCAACGATCTGTCCACACTAATGGACGTTTCGGTTAATGATGTGATTTCTACCTGCATGAATCTGGGTATGTTTGTTTCCATCAATCAGCGACTAGACGCTGAATCTATCACGGTAATCTCTGATGAGTTTGGCTATAATGTTGAGTTCACAAGTTCGGAAGAAGAGGTAACTGTTGATGAACATCAGGATACCGAAGAGGAGCTGCTGAATAGGGCACCTATCGTAACCATCATGGGTCACGTTGATCATGGAAAAACCTCATTGCTGGATTACATTAGGAGTGCCAATGTAACCGCCGAAGAAGCAGGAGGTATCACACAACACATCGGTGCCTATGATGTAACCACAGAGGATGGCAAACACATTGCTTTTCTTGATACACCCGGTCACGAAGCCTTTACCGCAATGCGTGCTAGAGGAGCAAAAATCACAGATGTGGTTATTATTGTGGTTGCAGCTGATGACAATGTGATGCCTCAGACTAAAGAGGCTATTAATCACGCACAGCTGGCTGGAGTACCTATGGTGATTGCTATAAATAAGATCGACCGACCCAATGCCAACCCTGAAAAAATAAAAGAGGAACTGTCCAAAGTTAATATTCTGGTGGAAGATTGGGGCGGAAAATATCAATGCCAGGAAATTTCTGCAAAAACAGGCGAAGGAATAGAGGAGTTGCTGGAAAAAGTATTGCTGGAATCTGAATTGCTTGAATTAAAGGCCAACCCTAATAAAAATGCTGTGGGGACGGTCATCGAAGCTACTTTAGATAAGGGCCGAGGGTTTGTAACCACTCTTATGGTCCAGGCAGGAAACCTTAAGGTAGGTGATGTTATGCTTGCCGGTCCCTATTATGGGAAAGTGAAAGCTATGTTCGACCACCGGGGCAATAAATTACAGACAGTAGGCCCCTCAACGCCAGCAGCAGTACTCGGCTTAGATGGAGCACCACAGGCCGGTGATAAATTTAATGTTATGGACTCCGAAAGAGAGGCCCGTGAAATTTCCACCAAAAGAGAACAAATTCAACGAGAGCAGTCCATCCGAACCAAGAAACACATTACCCTTGATGAGATCGGTCGACGGCTGGCAATAGGCTCCTTCCAGGAATTGAATGTCATAGTTAAAGGCGATGTGGATGGCTCTGTAGAGGCACTGTCTGATTCACTACTTAAGCTTTCTACCGATGAAATACAGGTCAACATCATTCACAAAGGGGTAGGGCAAATATCTGAATCGGATGTTTTATTAGCCAGTGCTTCTGATGCTGTTATCGTCGGCTTCCAGGTAAGACCTTCAAACTCCGCCAGAGATGTGGCCAACAATGAAGAGATTGAAATCAGACTGTACTCTGTGATCTATGATGCCATTAACGATGTCAGAGATGCCATGGAAGGTATGCTCGCACCTACCGTCGAAGAGGTAATTACTGGAAATATTGAAGTCCGGGAGGTCTTTAAAATCTCAAAAGTAGGTGTTGTAGCAGGGTGTTATGTCACCAATGGCCAGATCAAACGAAGCAATCAAATTAGACTGATACGGGATGGAATTGTGTTACATACCGGATCAATTGGGCAGCTCAAACGATTCAAGGAGGACGTTTCAGAAGTGAAATCCGGCTACGAATGTGGGCTTAGCTTCAAAAACTTCAAAGACATTCAGGTAAGTGATGTGATCGAAGGGTTCGAAGAAAAAGAGGTAAAAAGAACCCTGTAGCAACCTTATTTTCAAGATTAGGCCTGCATTTTTCCCATGGAACTGGTTTTAAAGACGCTTGCCATTCTACTGAGCATTCTTACCCTTATTGGTTTGTATAAACCCTGGGTAGTGTTTTGGTGGTCTGACTTTTCCAACCGGAAAAAGGTGTTAAAATTTTATGGAACTTCAGCGGCTATTGTATGGGTTCTTTTCGAATTAAATAGTGTCTAGCAGCGATGTGCATTGATCACTATCGGATGACCTTCCGGCCCGGTAGTAGCAAACAAATAATCGTCACCCCCTTCCTTGAGCTTGCAATCCTTCCGAATGGATTTTACGTCTTTTACAAAATTGCGAACAGTGATATTGGCTTTGCCAGTTGGCAACAACTTTCTAAGCT
>QIMC01000140.1 GCA_003232185.1 Flammeovirgaceae bacterium
GATTTAAAACTCCGTATGAGGTTTTTGAAGAACTAACCGGGATTAATGAAAAAACATTAACGGGTTATGCACTTATGACTTGAATTCAGGTTGCAGTTATTAATTGAAACTGTATTTTAGTGATTCAAGCAATTTTTTAAGCTTTTTGAAAGTGCTGTTCTTGATGTAGCGACAGGCAAACCAAAGGTATAAGTTGGGTTGATTCTTTAAAAATGACCACCAGAGATTTGCGTATGGAGCCTTTCTATAATTCCATGGCTTTTGACCTGCATAGTGGAAAATTACCGGATTTTTCAATGCGTCATATACTTCTTTTTCTGAAAAAACTTCCCCTATGCAAGCTAAGTATGCATCTTCAGATGCATAAGTTAGTCTGCATAGTGTTGGTGGCAGAAACAAAATCCTATGTTTACATGTGATATTTATAATATCTTGGTCCTGGAAAACAAAGTTTTTCTTAGACATCTCGATCCATGTTCTACCGAGGTCAGATCTCCTTATCTCTGTTAGGTTCATTAGTAAAAAACCTGAATTTACATATTTGTCTTTTACGTCATTGAACTCCCTACTCCAATATTCGATTGCTCTACAGCGTTTTTCATGGATTAGGTAATTCGTAGAGGACTTAACAGCTCCAATTAGCTTCCCGTTCATCGGCTGTGTATATGTTTCGTACAAGTCACCTACAAAAAGTACATCCACATCTGAGTATAAGACTTTTTTCTCGTTTTCTAGTAAGTAGTGAATAGCAAGCCTATAATAGGCTGCGGATGTAATGCCCCTAGTCTCATAACTCTTGTCCAGTTCGTCACCTATCCTGACAAATTTAACACTGGTCTCGTCTTTGATGGCTTTTAATATCTTATTTTCATTTCTTTTTCTAAACAGTTTGGGGACAACACAGTAGATCACATACTCGGTTGAAAGATTCTTAGAATATAGGAGCGAGGCTATTGCCACAGCCGCTTGACTTGAATAATTGTCATCAAAGCAAAATACAATTGGTACTCTATTCATACCGTTATCCTTTTAAGGGGCTTGGGTGGTTAATAAACAGCGAGTCTACGAGCTATTAAAGTTGGTATCCAAGCTGAAGTGTAGTGGCATAGTTAATTTGGCCACCTGTTAAGAGGTGATATTATCACCATAATCAAAACTGGTAAAAACATGAGTAAGCAAACTCGACGTCGCTTTAGCGATGCGATCAAATTAGAAGCCGCGCAACTGATTGTATAGCAAGGTTATTCTATTCTTGAAGCGGGGGGGGAGTCAACCAGCTTACTTTGTAAGCTGTACGACTTCATCGGGCTTTCATTATCTGAGTGAAGTACCAAGGGTTTGCGGAAACACTGCTCTGCCAGTACTGTCCTTTGCATAGCGGCAGCTGAATCACCTGATTCGCGATGATAGATTTCCCACCCAACTATCTTTCGACTATAGATGTCTATTATCAGATAGTTCTTCGTAGGTCTGTGTGAGATTAGGGTGAAATATACTCTTTCAGCAACAAAATATTATCAATTGAGCCGGGGAAATAGAAGATCATTATATCCTGCTATTGGGCCATTCCCCTTGGGGCATCAGCAGCGTAGATCTCAAAATGGAAACACAACAAGTAGACATCGTTATCGAATATAGTGATGTCAGCGGCCGCTGTCCTGAATGTGGTGCTGTCTGTCCAAAGCATGATGATCGAAAGGAACTCACCTGGCGATATCTTGATACCATGCAATTTTCTACATACTTACATTGCCAGCTACCACGTATCCGGTGCGAAACGCATGGTGCTAAAACGGTTAAAGCACCCCGGGCAGGTAAGAACAGTCGATTTACGCTACTCTTTGAATCCTTTGCCATTCGTGTATTAACAACTGCTCGCAGTGTTGAGGAAGCTCGTAAGTCGCCCTCTTTTTCCTCCCTGAGCGCATTGAGATTTTTTCGCAGCACCAACAGCGCAGCCGTTTCAGCCAAGGCCTTTTCTTTTCGATGGAGCTCGCGTTCTAATGCTTTAATGCGTATCTTGTCTTTCTTCTCCTCTCTCGATCCTGCTGACGGCGCTCCGCCTCAGACGGCTGACCCTGTATACAGGCGGCCCTCCATTCCTTTACCTGCTCTGGGTATAGCCCCTTTTGACGGCAGTATTCACTTAGCTCAAATTCGTTTAAAGCCGCGGTTTCGATCACCATGGCTAGCTTTGATTCAGCTGACCTGTGATTACTTGTTTTTCCACTTCCAGGCACAGAGGTGTTCTGTTCCACAGCGATTAGGGTAGTCATTACACCAGTGTAGAGTTCAGGCAAAGCCCGGCCATAGAAGGAGGATGTATAAAGAAGCTGCTTGATTAAAAAAAGTGACAACTACCTTGAAAAACACCGAGTGCGATGATGTAGCAGCTAATTTCATGTTATAATTTATCATTGCTAATTGTTATTTAAACAGGCCTGTGGAGTGCGAATTATGTTGGAGTGCGAATTATGTCACGGAAGGCAATAGTTACAATTGCAATTGGGGAGCATGGCGAGGAGATGGCAAAAATCACTCACCCTCTTATGAGAGCATATGCCGAGTATACAGGTGCAGAATTCATAGTTATTGATAAGCCTTTCTTCTTGGATCGTTTTGGTAAGCATACGTACGAAAAGTTGAATTGCTACAAATTGCTTGAAGAGTATGAAAGGATAATTTTTTTAGATAGTGATATCTTGATATCGCTTGGGAGTCCTGACCTATTCGAGATTGTTCCCGAAAGTGTTTTTGGTGCTTCAAATGAGTATTTTTATCCTATGCGTGAACGAGATATATCACTAACCCAAATAGAACTAGGCCCGATCGAGTGGGAACACCCTTATTTTAATGCGGGCATGATGGTCTTTTCTAAGGCTCACAAAGAACTCTTTAATCCTGAGGACCCAGATTTACAGCATTGGGTGTTCTCTGATTTTCGGAATAATCATGTAAACCTACTCAATGATCAGCCTTATTTTAATTATAAACTCAACAAAATCGGCTATGAATTTATCGATTTAGGCACCAAGTTCAACCTTACTAGGGCAATCAGAGACACCAAGATCCGTTTCAGGGCATACTTTATTCATTATGCTGGGCCAAGTGGACATCGATATGGAACGAGATTGGAACAAATGGCTCGTGATCGAGATGTTCTAAATAGCCCTGCGCTATTATGGCTCTCCAAAAAATTCCCCTCATATCGGTGGGTGGCAGATCGTGTAAATAAAGCTTTTTTGGTTTATTTGCTAAATAAATTGACGGCCAAGCTAAGATTGGAAGTCAAGTAAATACTCCGCTGCCGCAGTTAATAACAGCGCTAATTGTATTTTAATAATCTGTAAAATTAGCGCACATTTGGAGTTTATGAGGCTTATCGAACCCTTGTCTAGTAAGAAGAAGTCTGTACTCCTTGTAGCTAACTGGCCGTCTGATGTGGGTTATGCATGGTGGCTAATGGAAAACTTTTGGGTAGAAGTATCCAAGCTAGCCGAATGTTCTAATCAAACTGTTCACCTGTGTTATCCGAAAATAGCTACGATACCAGACACTATTGAGCGAGCAGCTATAAAACCAATAGAAATTGATTACAGTAATGATTCACTATATGCAAGTTTAAAGTTATTACGCTTTATATTTATTAATCGCGTAAAATTTGTTTATCTCACTGACAAGCCATTCTGGTCATTTAAGTACTTGGCATTTCGCTTAATCGGCGTTGAAAAAATTATCGTGCATGATCATACGCCGGGCGAACGAAGCGCTCCCATCGGCTTCAAGCGACAAATTAAACGAATGCTCAATTCAATTCCACTTGTAACCGCTGACGCAATTATCGCGGTCACCGATTACGTAAGGGATCGCCATTTATATTCAAATCTAATTAAATCAAACAGAGTCTTTGTGGCAAAAAATGGTATAAAACCGTTTGGTCGAACACCGGCAAGAAGTAGCTATGCAAACGAACAATTTGGGATTTCGGATGACAGCATAATTGTATTTACTTCTGGTCGTGCAAACAAATATAAACAGGTTGACTTTATTTTGGATGTCGCAAATATAGTTATTAATACGATGAAAAAAAGTAGGGTTCAGTTTCTATATTGTGGAGATGGACCCGATATTGATTCATTTAAATCTATATGCAAAGACTATGCTTTGGAAGATCGATTTATTTTTGCAGGGGTTCGCAGCGATATTCGTGAAATAGCTCAATCGTGCCATATTGGCATGCAGGCATCTAAAGGAGAGGTCGGTTATTCCCTTTCAATTTTAGAGTATATGAGTGCGGGTTTAGCTACTCTAATTCCGGATAATCCATCAGTTTGTGCGTCTGTCAAAGATCGGGTCAATGGCTGCATATACAAGGAGAATGATATGCATTCAGCTTCACAGGCGCTTATAAATTTAATAGAAAACGAAACCTATCGGAAAATGCTCAGTATGCAAGCTCAACAGACTGTTGAGCAGGATTTCAATCTTTCACAAACGAATCAGTCATTCAACGAAATATTAAAAGCAGTGTATTTTCACCAAAGCAAATTAAATTGACATTCAGTGTTGGGCATTAGCGACTAGAATATTGTTCTTAGTTGAGTGAATTAATTAAAAAGGCTTTTGATTTCTCTCTCCACAAGTGTAGCTTGTCATCAACATCCTTCCAGTTGATAGGGTCTTGAAGTGCTTGTTGCATTTCGTGAGCTGACATTCTCCTCCACTCATTGGAAGATAGGATCCTCTTATGCAAGCCTAAGGGTGCAAGCGCAGAAGTAAACCTAATATTTTGGTGAGTCCCGTGCCCATCTTGTAAAAATATTAGGAATGATTTTTTCATAATTATGGAAAATAGCGCTCCATGATAGGAATTTGTTAATACAAATTCTGCTTGATTGAATGCTTCAATCCATGCGATCGGTGATGGTGTAGATATATGCGTTTCGGGTAGAACTAGTTCAGCCCCTTGCATAGGTATTGCATTTAACTTGCATCCTAGATGTTCTGAGAGCTGGAGTGAGGATTCCCACGGAATATCATCTAAGGATTTAAGGTTTACATAATAGGCGAGGACTGACTTTTCCTTGCATTGCCACCGATACGTGCTTTCTTGGTCAATTAGGTTTAAATAGAAGTCTTTGTTGTGTAACAATACAGGATCGACCACATGCTCCACATCTATCCTACCAAGTTTTTCGAGGATATTCAGACCACTAACCTCTCTTACAGAAATTGAATTTATATTGTTTACGTATTTTGCGGCCTCTTCATACCATGGTTTTTGGAGGTTTTGCCAAGGAGCACTCACAGCATAAGCGATCCTGCTTTGTGCAGAGTCACCAAAAGCTAGAAAGTTCGTTTTAGTTACATCTGTCCAGATTTGATCACTGCCGACAATCAGGACGTCTGACTCTGGGGGCGAACGTAGTAGTTCATTCTCAGTGTATTCGATGCTAGACGTGCTTACATGCTTTTCAATAAAAAAATGAAAATTGCGAGGGTGCTTCTTGTTAAAAGATCGGATTTTCCTTGCTTGTGTGTGTCCTTTAATTGGTGAGGCTATGAACCTTAGAGAACCTATTATTTTTTCTTTGATTGACTGAATAATTGGCTTATTAGTCTTATCGACTCTGGTTCTGATCCAATAAGGACTATGCCCTTGTTGTTTTAGATACTCTTGAAGTGCGAAGTTTTGAAGTAGAGTTCCATAGTTGTCCCAAAGCTTTAACCATCCATATAGCGATATGATGCCAATTCTTAGGTGGTTTGCTTTTGATTCGATTCCGTTGATTTTCAAATTATGCCTCACTTTTCATATGTTTTCGATGATCTCTACAAGTCGACTTAGCTACCATAATTGCTGGCTTTGCCTGCTTCTACTAAGTCGCGGAAATGCTTAGATGATGTTGTTGGCTCATTGTAGCCCCCTTCAGAAATAACCTGACCTTCAAAAAAACTATAATTTTGTCAGCTTTTTTAACTGTTGAAAGCCTGTGTGCAATTAGGATAAGTATAGGAAGTATAAACACTATATTTGCATAAAATCCAGAGTACCGTCAGCCAACTTTAGCTTTAAAATCTGAAAATTAGCGGATGGTCTTATTACAAAATGTATCAAGAAGAGCGCCGCAGGGGGAAGTGTGTTTGTACGATGAAAACCGTTATAGAATTTATAATGTTAGCGAAGCGATGGTGTCACCCTCTAACTGGTTTATAGTATATCCTGCTTGAGAGAGGTGATTTTCTATTTCGTTGCTTCGGCTGCCTAAGTTGTGTGACTCATAAAATATTGCCTTAGGCTTATATTTTTCAAAATCAATGGTTTTTATTATATAGTCGTCATGTCCTTCTGCATCAATAAAAATTAAGTCGACTTGGGTGTTGCAAAAGTATTTGCTAATAATAGCAGAAAGGGTCATGCACTTAGTCTTGTAGCATTGGATTTTTGACTCAGCCTCGCCAATATTTGTGAGGCTATTAAGAACCTGTTGCTTTTCAAGAGAAGATTTTTGTAAGTAATAGATTCTCTCTTCTAGTGAAAGTGGGGCAAAAAAGTCAGCTGTGTATGTCCAGAAATCAATGGTTTTATTTGAAGTATTTGATATGGCACAGTTTTCAAAGAATAGATGTTTATTATTAACATATGAATAATTTTCGCACAACATTTCAAAGACAGGGAGTAGAGGCTCTATCAATACACCTGACCATTGATCTCTTAATATGAATTTTCGAAGAGGATCCCATCGAAGTCCGTCATTTGCTCCAATTTGTATGAAATTAATAGCCCCATTATTTGATTTAGAAAATTGGTCTAACCAATTCTCTGTCTCACCATTTATTGGTCTCATGGAATTGAGAACGTCGTATGCTCTTGGTTTTGTTTTTATAAAGTCTTTAATGCGCTTTAGCATGTTTCGCTCCTTGGTGGTTTTTTAATTAAACGACAGCAGCATTCAGTTTTTCTTCAAGCGCATTTATTTTTTCATCCCACGCTCTAATAAGTTCTTTTTTAAGCTTTTTTGCTTCTCTATTATACCTATGAAGATCGGCAAGAATAACGCGTATGCATTGTGCTATGTCGTGGATTTCATTATCAGTATAAACCATGCCGGGAAAGTAGCTTTGTAGTGCTTGTGATTTCGATAGAATCAAAGGTTTTTCTACCGAAATTGCTTCGTAGGCACCGCAGACTAAGCAGTCTTCCCTGGTAGTCAGATCCATAGTGACATCGACTGAATAAAGTAGGTGGTCGAATTCTTTGGTAGGGATGAAGCCAGTAAGTACTACATTGGCGGGTAATTGGGAAAAATCTAACTCTTGGTTTTTTTTGTAGTTTCCCGTTATGTAAATGTAAGTATCTTTGTCTATTAATTTGGCTGCCTCGATGACATTGAGGTAGGGTTCATCTGTGGCCCAGGTGCAAATAAACAGGATATTGAATTTCCCTTTGAGAGGGGTTTTCCTTGTGGGTGTGTGAATAGTTGGGATTGGATCTGGTAGGACGAAAATTTCAGTGTCCATAGTATGCCGACGAATTTCCTGTCGAATAGCTTCATTGGTTACGATGGTTGTTGGTGAGTTTTTAAGAATAAATTTTGCCCAGCCATTTAAAAAATTTGATTTACCATTTAATGGCTGAATACCTCCGTTATGCGCATCAATAACAACATTGATCTTGCTAACTTTCGATATTGCTATTGCAAGAGTTGCAAGTATAAGTGATGGGTTTTGGACAAAAAGAGTCTCAGGTTTTTCTCTATATAATATGCGTAAAGTACACATGCTACATTTTATGTAGCGTAAAAATGAAGGGAGACCGCTGAAATCAAGCTCATGAAGTTCAGCACCCAGGGCGCTGCTCAGAGATTGATTGCGTCGCTGCGTCTCCCACGTGATCCATATTCTTTTTATTCGCATATTTTTTCTTTCGGTTGACCTTTGAGCCCAAACGGTGGAGGGCAGGGTGGCGGGTCACCAAGACCGATAAAGGGGTTGCCGTCTATATCTTGAGTTAATGGTGTGTCTGTGGTTATCTTTAAATCATCTACCCAGAATTTCTGGCTGATATGTGCTCCATCATTATCCCAATATGTAAACAGGTAGAGCGAGTCTATAAAGCTGTCGCTCCTTACTAATGTATTACGCTCGTTTGTTTCGCCAACAAGGGTACCATTTAGCCATATTCTCAGCATCGAGTTACCACCTTCGGAGGCTTTTTTATCATCAAGGCGAAGATAGTATTCTATAGTGTTCCACTTTCCCAATGGAATGGTATCACCACCCGCTCGATACCATTGTTGAGCGCCCTCAAAAATATACTGGAGAGGCGAATAGCCACCGTTCCAGTTGCTGCTGCCTGGGGGGCCATCAAGATATAAGTCATTGTAGCCTTCACTAACTTTTGTGCCTCCATCCATATGGTAGGTTCTTAATCTTAAAAATTTGTTTCTCCCTTTTTGATTAAATTCGAAATTTCTGGGAAATTTAACGCGTATACGTACCCAAATCTCTTGTCCTTTTACTACCGGCCCAGCGCTGACGTGAGTGCACTTGTTAAAGTTGATTATACCGCCTAGAGAACCAAACCCAAGCGAGCCTTTTGCGATATTGAGTTCCAGGCCCTTGCCTCCTGAGTATGATTCAGCAGTCGTGTAAAATGTACCACCAGAATCAGAAGTAAAAGATTCTTCATTAGATTGCTGGCAATTACTTGATTTGACATTTTCTCCATGTATACCGCTATCGCCATTAATCGATATAGTGAAAGCAGCAGCTCCCCCATGAACGGCGCAGAAAAAAAGCGTCAAAAAAATCTTTTTAGTAAAGTGCTTCATGGCTCTAATCCTCTTAGTTATTAATTAGCCTTGGCTGATGCGCTTCGTATGCTTCCATTAGGCTAATAATAGATATATTATTGTTATTTTAGCGGTTTTATCTCTTTTAATCTGTGGGTCAGTTATCGTTTTTTGAGTTGAGGTTGGATTTAACAAGTGCCATATTGATCTATTATATGGCTTATGTCATTTTAAATTATGTTGTTTGTTAACTATATTGCTTAAGCATACTGAGAGCGCGAGGGTTATCCACATGAATGGATAATAAACTACAGATACAAATTGCCCCGCAACTAGGAACCCCAGGAATCCTAAGTTTAGGCCTTGGCTTAATAAACTTAACCAGTTGTTTTCTTTATTATTCAGCTTTAGTGTAGCCTTAACCTTTCGGTTACTCCTTATACAGCCGATGATCAATAGACAGTAGGCAATTAAACCGAGCGTACCTAATTCAGATCCGACCTGGATGAAAATATTGTGTGGTAGTTCCGCGCCTCTTTTAATGCGCATGCCGATAAGGTCATTAGGGTAAAAGTCGGTGTAATAATTTGGAAAATTAAAGAAACCAACGCCTAGAATCGGGTGTTCTTGAATCATTTCCATGCCATTTTCCCAATACAGTAGACGCTGTACTGATGTGTCATCGTCCCCAGCCGTTGTAAAGCGAGCAATCTGCTCGTCTGGCATGAGCGAATAACCTATAAAAACTAATAAACCAATACCAATAGTGCGTTTAATGGTTATTTTTTCCCAGAAGACGATGAGTAATAATATTGCTAGCGCAATTTGTGAGCCACGAGAGCTGGCCCCCATTATCGTCATGGCAGCAGTGATAGGGCATAGTAATAAAAACCAATATTTAATGCCTTTTAGGTGCTCTTTTTGTGCCTGAAAAAGAAAATAAGAAATTCCAAAGAGCACAAGCATTTGAATGGCTAGCTCGCCAGAATTCTGAAAATAACCTGGTGGTCCCATTATTCCCCAGGAGGTAAAGCCAAAGCCACGAAGCGCCCATGTTTTCGCACCAAAGAAAGAGAGTTTTGCGCTGGCAACGATGATAATGAGTAAAAAGATAAAAAGTCTTTTTTCATTGTTAACGATATGTATGATTAAAAAATAGATAATAAACCAGGTATAGAAATCGGCAAGGTGGTCAATGGAAATCTGGCGGTTGTAGGCAAAGAGGGTGGATGCGATTATTACGAGGAAAAATGCGATCATCCATTTGTTTAGAGGGTGTTTTACTCGCTTTATATCCTTGTCTAGCACTAGTGTTATTGCCGATAATAATAAAAATGTTTGCGCCCATGGCAAGATGTCTAAGGCGGGTATGATTGACTGTGGTCGGACGTATTCAAAGAAGATGTAACAGCAGATCATAAAAAAAGAAATGTGCTGGTTCTTGAACTCGCTCAAGATGCTTTTTATTTTATAGGCGAGTAGTGAGTTCATGTTTTTTATGAGCTAGCTTCAAGGTTAGGATGGTTTTTTAGATTAATATTGGTATTTGTGGTGGTGTTATAGGGGGCAATTAAGCTAAAGATTTGTATCTTGATAGTAGTGATTCTGCATTTGTCTTGGCAGAGTAAAAAAGTTCAATTCGTGTCTGAGCTAATTTGACCTTGGTGGTGCGAAGGGGTGGGGTAAGATAATCAGCTAACATATGACTTAGAGTGCTAGCTGAATTGTCGTTGACGAGCCAGCAGCACTCTCCATTGTCACAGGCTTTGGTTATCCCGCCAACAGAATGCGCGATCACCGGTGTACCAAGCGCCATTGCTTCTAATAACGTCATTGGTAAGCCTTCGTGGTCCGAGGTGATAAGCAAAGCATCTAAAGAAGCTATCTGAGCATGAATATCGTCACAATGCCCTTCGAACTGGACTATATCGTTCACCGCTAGCTCGTTGCAAAGCTGTTTGAGTTCATTAAGTAGCGGCCCATCTCCATAGA
>QIMC01000241.1 GCA_003232185.1 Flammeovirgaceae bacterium
GCACTGGAGGTAGTTTCAATGGATGAAAACGGTGAACCAGATATAGATTTGATTGCCCAACGACTGGGTACTCTGCTTGAGGAAAACCCCGATCATTCATTATTTATTACTCAGGGATATATTTGTCGAAATCATTTGGGGGAGATTGATAATTTAAAAAGAGGAGGAAGTGACTATACGGCTTCACTGTTAGGTGCTGCAATCAGAGCTGAAGCAGTGGAGATTTGGACGGATATTGACGGGATGCATAATAACGATCCAAGGATTGTCCCCAACACATACCCTCTTGAAGCTCTTTCTTTTAATGAAGCGGCTGAGCTGGCATATTTCGGAGCAAAAATCCTACATCCAAACACCGTATGGCCAGCACAAAAATATAATATCCCGGTAAAGCTATTAAATACCATGGCTCCTCATGCCAAAGGTACTGTGGTAAGTAGCGCCAGTAAACCTGGTTCCATTAAAGCCATTGCAGCTAAAGATGGCATTATCGCTATTAAAATAAAATCCAGCAGGATGTTACTTGCCTATGGATTCATGACTAAAGTATTTGAGATATTTGAACATTTAAAGGTGCCAATAGACATGATCACAACCTCTGAGGTAGCAGTTTCCTTAACCATAGATGATGGTGAACACCTGGAGGCTTTGGTTGGAACCCTGAAGGAATACGGAGAAGTGGCAGTGGATAAAGATTTGAGCATTGTATGTATTGTGGGTGATTTGATTTCGGAGGAAATTGGATTGGTTAAGAAGGTGTTCCACGCCATGGGTGATCAACCTATTCGAATGATCTCCTATGGAGGGAGCCGGAACAACATCAGCATATTGATTCCAACAGACTCAAAAAAAGAAGCTCTATTAGCTTTAAACAAAGGACTATTCAAAGCACCTGAGCTTACTGAGAAGCAAGCAGGCACTTCCTGAAATCCTGCTAATTAAAATTTTAAAATATGGATATTTTAGATTTAGCACTTAGTTCTATATATTGGCAGCCCGATTTAGAGCAAATGCGTTAAGAACTCCGGTTCAATAATTGAAACATATCAAATGGCAGCCATTATAATAGTAATATTCATCGTTGGTTATTTATCCATCACGCTGGAGCATCCACTAAAGCTTGACAAGACAGTTCCAGCCTTAATCATGGCTTCCTTGATGTGGGCGGTGTTGGCTGTTGCCTTTCACAGCGGACTAATTACCGTTATTGATACCCACAACCACATATATGATGCCTCTGCAGGCTATACAGAAGAGGTTGAAGAAGGATTTGTATCAACGCTCCTTCATCACTTAGGTAAAACTGCAGAGATCCTGGTGTTCCTGATTGGAGCCATGACCATTGTAGAAATTATTGATCTCCATAAAGGGTTCCAGATCCTCAAAGATTATGTCAAAACGCGTAACAAAAAGAAGTTACTATGGATCATAGGCATATTGGCTTTTATCTTATCAGCAATCATTGACAATCTGACCGCTACCATTGTCTTGATCACCTTGCTACGAAAGCTAATACCCAATAAAGAAACCCGATTATGGTATGCCGCTATGATCGTTATTACAGCCAACGCCGGTGGCGCCTGGTCTCCGATTGGGGATGTTACTACTACTATGCTCTGGATTGGTAAAAAGGTAACCACTGGAGGATTGATATCCAAACTTGTAATTCCATCAATTGTATGTATGGTAGTTCCAACTTTGATTGCTAGCTATTTGCCGGCGTTCAGGGGAGAAATTGAAGCTGATCCACCGGATGATAAAGACAGTAAACGGTTGCTTAGCAGCAAGACCATGCTCTTCCTTGGATTGGGAGGTATTGTTTCTGTGCCTATTTTTAAGACTGTAACTCATCTCCCTCCTTACCTGGGAATGATGTTGGCCTTGGGCGTAGTATGGATGGTTTCAGAATATATCACTCCGGAAAAGAATTATACACAAGATAGAAAAGACGCATATCGAACGCATCATGCGCTTGCTCGTATTGAGATGTCCAGTATCCTGTTCTTTTTAGGAATTCTGATGGCAGTTGGTGCACTTGAATCCCTGGTGATAGCCGGTACGGGAGTTGGCACTTTGCGGTATGTAGCAGAGGGGCTGGACGCGGCTATTCCAAATCAGGACCTGGTGATTATGATGCTGGGCGTTGCCTCTGCAATAATCGACAATGTTCCCCTGGTAGCGGCATCTATGGGGATGTACGATTTTCCAATTGACGATTACTTATGGCATTTCATAGCTTTTTCGGCAGGAACGGGAGGAAGTATGCTCATTATTGGCAGTGCTGCAGGAGTAGCAGCCATGGGAATGGAGCGTATTGATTTCATATGGTACCTCCGAAAAATCTCCTGGCTGGCAATGATTGGCTTTGTTGCGGGATCTGTGGTTTACGTGATTATCGGTTAGTACTTTTCAACTACATATTTCTGAGCCTGATCTTACAAAATGCGGAAAATAGTTCACTGCAGTATGCACATGTCCTCTTACTTTTCGGAATCAAGAACACGTTAAAAAAGGTTAATACTTGGGATATATTGCCTTGTTTGGTGTCCTTTGTGGGAGCATCTTCATTAAACAAACAACAATGCGAAATATGGCCATTGACATGGGTAATACCCGGATCAAAGCCGGACTGTTTTCAGACCACAAAATGCTGGAAGTATTGAATGATCTGGGAAAAAATGAGTTACACAAGATTGTCATTGATCAGCGCATTGATCAGGTCATTGTTTCTTCAGTAGTATCTAACCTGGATGGGATTGAAAGTGAAATAGGACTGGATAATGTATTGAAGCTTTCTTCAAAACTTGAAGGGCCAGTAAAAAATGCCTATCAAACACCAGGGACACTGGGCATGGACCGTCTTGCCGGAGTATCAGGGGCATTTCAACTATTTCCGGGATCGAACTGCCTGGTGATTGATGCCGGTACCACCATAACTTATGATTTTCTGGATGATCAAGGCACATATCATGGTGGAGGAATTGCTCCTGGAATTGAAATGCGTTTCAAATCATTACAGAAATACACCCACAAATTACCACTAATTGAAGGTGAATGGGATACCACCTCTTTAATAGGTAAGAATACAGAGGGCTCTATTCGAAGCGGAGTGTTGAATGGTGTTCTTTCAGAAATTGAGGGAATCATTCGGAGATATGAGCATAAATTCTCAACTTTGAAGGTTATAACCTGCGGGGGAGACGCCAATTATTTTGAAGGCAGAGTGAAAGCCCCCATTTTTGTGTACCCGCACCTGGTTTTAATCGGATTGAATAGTATTTTAATGTACCATGCTCAAAATAAATAAGATAGCGTTTCAAGTTGGGTTGTGTATTTGCATGGTGGGAAACCTTAATGCCCAAAATACCTATAGCCCATATACTGTGTTTGGTATTGGTGATCTCCAGGGGATGGATCTGGCCCAAAATATGGCCATGGGTGGAGTTGGTATTAGTACCGGTGACCCATTTCATCTTAACAATAAAAACCCTGCATTGCTGGTGCATAACCGGGTAGTGGTATTCGAAGCTGCTGTTTACACCGAACAAAAAAAATTAACCACCGATGACCTGACTCAAAAGAATTTCACCGGTGGATTGGGATATCTGGCCATGGGTTTTCCGGCAATCCGGGACACATGGACCATTAGTGTAGGACTTATGCCCTTTAGTACGGTCAACTATAAAAGCCAAGATTTGGGCTTGGTGCCAGGAACCAATACCGCATTAAGTACCACCTTTGAAGGCAGTGGAGGAGTATCACAAGCATATATAGCCACCGGCCTTCAACTAGCAAAAGGATTGTCTGTGGGTGTAAAAGCATCCTATTTATTGGGGACTATCCGCAAGGAGACTGTCTTTCATGTTGAAAGAACCCGTTATCGAACAGTAGATGTGGAACGAAATTCATTTGGGGACATTAAATTCGGGTTCGGAGCAGCCTATAAGATAGAGCTGAGAGAAAATGAAAGATACATTAATCTTGGAATCACTTATGACTTTGGCGGCGACCAAAATATAACCCGTTTGCAAAGGTTGGAACGGAGAGACCTGTCAAACGATCCCATTTCTCCTGTCGATCAACCTCCATACCTGATTGCGGATGATTTGGAAGGAAGTGTTCGGTTTCCTGCCAGTTTCGGCCTGGGATTGGCTTATGAAAATAGGCTTAGATGGATGGTAGGTGCGGACATCACCTTAGCGAGTTGGTCTGAATATCGAGACTTTAATGGCATGAGCGAGGGTTTAAATGACCGAGTAGAAATTGGTCTAGGTGGAAGTTTTATTCCTGATGCTTATTCTATCAATAGCTACCTAAAGAGAGTAAAATATATGGTGGGGCTTAACTATCAACAAACCCCATATTTTGTAAATAATCAGGAGATTAACGATTTTGGTATCAATTTTGGTGTAGTACTACCATTAAGAAATCTTTCAAGACTTACCATGGCCTTTAAAATGGGGGTAAGGGGTACTACAGATAACGATTTAATTAAAGAAAGATATTTTAAAGCGTACTTTGGTATTACGGTAAACGATAGTAAATGGTTTATTAGAAGAAAATTCAATTAAATGAATGTTCACTCAAAATTTACCCTGTTTGTATTCTTTTTAGTGGTATCCACTGCTACCGCACAAAATGTTTGGAATTGGCCTGAGGACAAAGCCAAAGCAATGGAAAAAGTTGCCCTTTATACGGATGCTTATAAAAATGAACTTTATACTGAGGCGCTGAGTCACCTTATTTGGTTGCATGAGCATTCGCCTGACCTCAATTCGTCAATATACATCAATGGGTTAAAGATTTATGAGGGCTTGGCAAATAAGGAGCAAGACCAGGTTAAAAAGTTGGCTTATCAAGAAAAGGCGGTGGAGATGTACGATCTTAGGATCAAGTACTTTAATAAGGAAGCAAGTGTTCTAAATAGAAAAGCCTCAACTGCCTATAAATACTTTAGGAGCAATCCAGATAAATACCAGGAACTACTTGAGTTATTCGAAAGGGCTCTGGAATTAAACGGGGACAAACTTTACGATGGCAATACGCTTGCTTACATGGACATTATAAGGCGCTATCAACGAGGCGGAGGTAATTTAACCGATGATGATATATTAGACCGTTACGATAAAATATCTCAGGTTCTTTCTAACAAACAAGGCGCCAATATTGAATCAATGCAAAATAAGATTGATGAGATGTTGCTTGAGGTAGTTACCGTGGACTGCGATTATATCGAACAGAATTTGGGGGCGAAACTTAAGGCAGAACCCGATAATATCAAGGTGGCTAAGAAAATTATCCAGTTGTCATTAAGTGGGAAATGTGCTGATAGCGAAGTGTTTCTTATCGCCGCTAAAACACTGTTTGAAGCAGAACCCGATTTTGGATTGGCCAAAGTCATAGCCCTAAAATGTAAAAGTAAAGGGGACAATGCATGCATGGTCGATTATCTTGATCGGGCACTGGCCTTAACTGAGGAAAATGCCCAAAAAGGAGAGATCTACATAATATTGGGTGCGGTGCAGGTCAGTAGTGGAGCAAAATCAATGGCAAGAAACTACTTCCTAAAAGCAGCATCTGCCGATCCCGGTCTAACGGCAAAGGCCTACACCAGTATTGGAAATTTGTACTTTGCTGGATACAAGGATTGCCGGCTTGGCAAAAGTAAGGTTGAGGATCGTGGGTGTTATTTGGCGGCTTATGAGATGTATAGAAAGGCTGGTAATAGTGCTGCAATGGCCAGAGCCAAACAGCAGTTCCCCTCAAAGGAAGAGGTTTTTTTGGAAGAGAAATTGGTAGGAGATGGGGTGACAGTAGGCTGTTGGATTGGGGAAACAGCCATAATTAGAACCAGGGATTAAAACTAAATCATTTCCTGGCGGCCATGCAAGACCTTTTTTCAGGTTATCCGCTATGTCAATATCACTAAATATTCCTAGTTCCATAAGTACAGCGATGGTATGGCTGATACTATTGTTCTTGATGCCATCATGCACCAATACCGAAGAGCAGTTAGATGACCGCGAGATATACGAGGGAGCTTTTCAGGAGTTAGCAGACCTTGAGCTGTGGTATAGTGACTCTGCGATAGTCAAGCTTGTGATCAATGCTGCTAAAGTGTTGGAATATGAAAATGGTGATAGTGAATATCCCGAAGGGATATATGTAGAGTTCTATGGAAAAGATAGTGTGATTACCTCCACTCTGGAAGGCGACAAGGCCTACTACAATAAAAAAAAGGATCTACACCAGATAGTTGGAAACGTGAAATTGGAAAGTTTAATAAAAAAGCAAAAATTAAATACCGAAGAGCTCTTCTGGGATCCTAAGGACAAACAGGTATATACCGATAAGTTCGTTATTATTGAAACAGAGGAAGATATTTTATATGGAGAAGGCTTAACCGCCGCTCAAGACTTTAGTAGTTATCGAATTTTGAACCCAACAGGTGAACTGGGTTTTGAATAGGCAACTAAATACTAATAATTCACCACTAAAAACTAACTCATGGTCAACACCATCATCCTGGCATTATCCGCTGGAATTTTTATTATTGGGGTTCATCAGACCATGAAATTTGGGATGGCTTACAGTTATTGGATCTTCATGTTTAGTGTGGCTTTATTGCTGTATCACAACTTTCGAAGGCAGAAGAACAAATAGTGAGAAACAGATATTGATCTGAATTTTGATTAATTTCCAATGTTAAAAAGATAGTATTGATGGACTACAATAATCTTTCGATTGTACTGGTGTCATTGGTGTTTTCCGCAATGTTTTCAGGAATAGAAATTGCATTTGTGTCATCGGATAAGTTACACATCGAATTGCAAGGAAAACAAGGGACACTCACTGGAAGGATATTATCCAGGTTTTCTAAAAGTCCCACCCGTTTTATTACCACTACTTTAGTAGGCAATACCATTGCTTTGGTTATTTACGGTATTTTCATGGCCGCAATTTTGGAGCCTGTGTTGCACAAATTGTTGCCCGAGTCCCTCAATAACAATGGCTTCATTCTGTTAACGCAGACCCTGACAGCTACACTGTTGGTACTAATTACTGCTGAATTCATCCCCAAAAGTCTTTTTCTTCTCAATCCGCATCGAATGCTGAAAGTATTCGCATTGCCAATGCAACTGATCTATTGGTTGATGCAACCTATAGTGGTGGTAGTGGTAATCTTGTCAAAGTTTTTAATTGTTAAAGTGCTGAGATTAGAGTACTCAGAGGACAAGTCTGTTTTTGGGCTAACCGATTTAAATAACTATCTGCTCCGACTTCAGGAGAATGCTGCTGATACCCAGGTTGAAGTTGATACCAAAATATTCAACAATGCCCTGGAATTCAAAACAATCAAAATACGGGAGTGCATGATCCCTCGTACAGAAGTTGTGGCGGTTGACATTACAGATGGGATAGATGATTTAAAAAAGTCCTTTATAGAGAGTGGTCATTCCAAAATATTAATCTACAAAGAAACCATTGATGACATCGTTGGCTATTGTAGCTCTCAAAAACTATTTAACAAACCGGGTTCCATAAAAGATATTTTAACCCCTATCATCATTGTGCCAGAGACACTCCTGGCAAATGAATTAATGATACAGCTTATCAATGAACGCAAAAGCCTTGCCCTGGTGGTGGATGAATTTGGTGGTACCTCAGGAATTGTAAGCATTGAGGACATTATAGAGGAAATATTTGGAGAGATTCAGGATGAACATGATGATGAAGATCTGGTTGAACAAAAACTGTCTGAGCGTACTTATTTATTGAGTGCACGACATGAGATAGACTATTTGAATGAAAAATATCTCTGGAATATCCCTGAAGGAGATTACGACACACTTGGGGGTTACATTTTATCAGTAAATGAAGATCTCCCGGATTTAAATCAGATCGTCGAAACACCGCCATTTGTTTTTACTATTACATCCATACAAGAGACCCGCATTGACGTGGTAAGAATGTCCATAAATATCGATTCACCAGAGCTCTAAGTTTCCCATTAATCCGTTGATTATGACTTATTATGTGATTAGTTTTGCGGTTCTCTATTAAAACTGAATTATGGCTTTGATTAACAAATTAAGGAATAAGATGGGGACTGCAATCGTAGTTGTGGTGGGTTTTGCTATTGTTTCCTTTGTCCTGGCGGATTTGTTAGGACCAAACTCAGCACTTTTTGGTGGTCAGGATAATAGTGTTGGCGAGATAGCAGGCCAGACCATAATGGCACCTGAATACAGAAGTGCAATTGAAGTTTTGTCAGATAAGTTTTCCTTGAGAAACGGAAGGCGCCCATCTGATCTGGAATCCAATACACTACAGGAGCAAGGATGGGAAATGCTGATTTCAAATGTAGCGTTTACTGAACAATTCAGGGAGTTGGGCATTGTAGTTACTGAGGATGAGGAAATTGACATGGTACAGGGGAAAAACGTACACCCTGATCTGATGGCATCATTTATTAATCCTGAAACAGGAGTGTTTGACAAAGCAGCGTTGATTCAGTACCTCAGCTCAATTGGTAATTTACCAATTCAAAGTCAGGCCATGTGGCTTAGCATGGAGGATGACATAGTATCAGGTCGACGTAGAATTAAATATGACAACCTTATGGTGAAATCCAGCTATACGACCATGGCAGAATCCAAAAGGTTGTACGAGGAGCAGACTACGGTAGCTGAGTTAAAATATCTATACGTTCCTTACTATGCCGTAGGCGATTCCATGGTAACCGTTACCGATTCGGAGTTAAAGTTTTATCTGAATGATCATGCTGCAGAATATGAAGTAGGAGAAAGCAGATCTATGAAATATGTTACTTTCGCAATTCTTCCATCTGGTGCTGATACCACAAACTTTTTGCAAGACTTAGTGGATATGCGTGAAGAATTCTCAACTATTACAGATGATTCAATTTACGCACAGGTCAATACAGAATTTGGAAGCGGCTTTAATAGATACTCTGTGGATGCCTTGCCATCAATCCTACAGATAGAGTACGAAAACCTTGCTCCTGGCTTGGTCTATGGACCCTTTACCGAAAATGGATACTATAATCTGTATAAAATTTCAGCTGAAGTTGAAGATACCATTTTTGCTGCCAGAGCACGGCATATCCTTTTCAAACCACAGGATGAAAGTGACGAGGCTAAAGCGGAATCAAGAGTAGAGGCCCTTAGTGTTTTAAGACAGCTTAAGAATGGTGCGGATTTTGCAGAAATGGCCCAGCAGCATGGAACTGATGGAACCTCGACCCGAGGTGGAGATTTGGGTTGGTTTAAGACTGGTGCAATGGTGCCGCCTTTTCAGAAAGCAGTTTTTTCCGCAACTGCCCCCGGGCTTTTAAGAGATTTGGTTGAGACAGATTTCGGATATCACATAATTGATGTTACCAATACAAAAACCAATAAAACATTTAAAATTGCCACTATCAGCCGTTTGTTGGTGCCTAGTGACAATTCGCGTGATGAAGCATTTAGAAAAGCAGATTTCTTTGCAGGAACCAGTGAAAACCTCCAGGAATTTGAAGAAAATGCACAAAAAGATGATATCCTCATTCAGGATGCATCAAATATTGACAAAAATGCCAGAAGGGTTGGTGCTTTGGGCAACGCACGTACTGTGGTAAGTTGGTTGTACAGAGAAGCAGATGTTGGCAGTGTATCAACAGTGTACGAAATTGAGGAGAATTATGTGATCGCAATCATGACAGAAGCCACTGGTAAGGGTACAGCTTCACTGGATAATGTTCGCAATGAACTCATTGTAAAAGTGAAGAACGAAAAGAAAGCGCAACTCATTATTGAAAAATTGAAGAGTACTGGCGGTGACCTGGAAGCTATGGCCGCTGCCTACGGAACCGATGCCGGTATTTACAATACCAGCGATCTGAAAATGAACAGCAACTCTCTTCCCAATGTTGGGTTTGCACCGGAGGCAGTAGGTAAAACTTTTGCACTGGAGCATGGAGAAATAAGTGAGCCATTTGGTACTGATAACGGCGTGCTGGTGCTGGAAATGATATCTATTACGCCCGCTCCACAAATAGCCGACTATTCCTTATACAAGCAACAATTGACCCAGCAGTATGAAAATCAGGTTGGGTTTAATATTGCAAATGTGGTGAAGGAGTACGCCAATATTGAGGATCGTCGATATAAGTTCTACTGATTCTAAATCACTTAGTCATGGGCTTTACTGACTCCAAAGAAGAGTTCATACAAATGTTGGATCTGGAACACAAATGGCCTACGTGGTACCTGTTTAAGTTTATTACCCCCAGAAATAAAGAAGATTTGGTGGTGGCACTATTCCCGGAGGGTCAAGCCGAAGTTAAAGCATCGTCTAAGGGTAAGTATCTAAGTGTTACTGCCAAACTTATGATGAGTTCAGCACAAGATGTGCTTGACATTTATGAGAAAGCTTATCATATTGATGGTGTGCTAGCCCTATAAATCATGTGGACAGAGTCAGACAATAAACTTAAACGTACATTTATATTCAAGAACTTCGTAGAAGCTTTTGGGTTCATGTCTAAAGTAGCTATCATCGCTGAGAAAATGGATCATCATCCCAACTGGAGCAATGTTTATCATACGGTAACCATCGAATTATCCACGCATGATCAGGGTAACATAGTAACGGACAGAGACCATAAATTAGCGGCAGCCAT
>QIMC01000081.1 GCA_003232185.1 Flammeovirgaceae bacterium
TCTTTTGTGATTTATGTATGCGTTGATGGCAAATTACAAATACATTGGGATGAACAGCACATTACCATGGTAAAGGGAGAAGCTGTTTTGGTACCTGCACAATTAAAGGATCTGAGGCTGGTACCAGATCATTCTTTCAAAATTTTGGAATCTTATATCCCTTAGGAATTGAATGCTAACCAAAACAAAGAAGTTATCTTTCAGGATCTTGGACTAATAGATTACCAAGAGGCTTGGAATTATCAGGAGCGTTTATTTCAACAGGTGGTAGACCTAAAGTTAGCCAACAGGGAAAGTACGAACCCTCAGCCTACTCCAAACTATCTATTGTTTTGTCAACACCCACACGTATACACCCTTGGGAAAAGCGGCAATATTAATCATCTGCTATTAGACAAAGAAGGATTATCGGAAAACCAGGCCACATTTTATCGTATAAATCGTGGAGGTGACATCACCTACCATGGGCCGGGCCAAATTGTTGGATATCTTATTCTAGACCTGGAAAATTTCTTTACCGATATCCATCTTTACTTAAGAACAATTGAGGAGGCAGTGATACAAACACTGGCTGACCACCAAATAAAGGCCGGCCGTGTCAAAGGACTTACAGGAGTTTGGTTGGACTTTCAGCCGGGCTCCCAAACTCAACCCCGGAAAATTTGCGCACTGGGAGTGAAGACCAGTCGCTGGGTTACTATGCATGGTTTTGCATTTAATATCAATACCGATATTGGTTATTTTGATCATATTGTCCCTTGTGGTATACCCGATAAGGCGGTAACTTCACTTGCCAGAGAATTACCAATACCGGTGAATACGGATCAGGTTTCCGAGCGGCTACGATATCATATTGCCAAACAATTCCATATGGAACTAAAATTTCAGAACATCGATAAAACATGATACACAATGACTGACAAGGAATTAGCTGATATACTGTTTGTTGATATTGAGACTGCGGCAGGAAGTTCCAACTATCATGAGATGGATGACCGGCTCAAACATCACTGGGACCGCAAAGCTGGTTTTTTAAATAACCCACAAGAATTAACTACTGATGAACTGTACTTTGATCGTGCAGGTATATTTGCCGAGTTTGGACAGGTTTTAACCATTGCTGTTGGGTATATGACCAAATCATCCGATGGAATATGGGGTCTGAGGGTAAAGGCTTTTTCAGATAAGGATGAAAGAAAAGTCCTCAATGACTTTAAGCTACTTTTGGAAACCAAATTCAGTACCGGGAATTTAAAACTATGTGCTCATAACGGCCGGGAATTTGACTTTCCCTATATATGCCGGAGAATGCTTATCCTTGGAATTCCTATTCCAGAGATCTTAGATATTGGCGGCAAGAAACCTTGGGAGATATCAATAATTGATACTATGAATCTTTGGAAGTTTGGGGATCGAAAAAATTTCACTTCTCTAGACCTTCTGGCAGCATTGTTCAATATTGAAACCAGTAAGGGAGACATTGACGGCAGTGATGTGACCCGGGTGTATCATCAGGAAGATGGTCTTGACCGCATCACAGAATACTGCAAAAGAGATATTGTAGTAACCGCTCAGCTCTTCCTCAAATTGAAATCTTTACCTTCCATTGATGAACAACACATTACCATTCTATGACCAATATGCGGTTCGAGACATTATTATTGGTCAAATTTAATGTAGATTTGCTGCCATTCGTACTCCCATACTCCAGTTATTACTATTGAATCTTATCCACACTATTTAATGGCTCGCAACACAAACAAAAAAAAGGCTTTTCTTTCCAAGAAAAGATATGTTGAGCTTATTTTGAATCATCTTGACTCCCGCCCACTGGGTGCATTTTCTGCCAAAACAATTACTAAAAATCTGGGTTTTAGGGACAAACCCTCAAAGGGAATAATAAAGGAAATGCTACTCCAATTGAGTAATCAGGGATTGGTTAAGCAATTGCAAAATGGCAGTTTTACCTCTGGAAGGGAACTTAAGTTCCTTGCCGGTGTAGTTGATTTCGTCAATCCAAAATTCTGCTACGTAGTAATCCCTGAAATGGATGAAGATGTGTGGGTAAGAGCCAATGATATGAATGGAGCCATGGATGGTGATCTGGTCAAGGTAGCCCTGCAAAGGTCCAATCGTCATGGAAAACGTCCCGAGGGCATAATCCAGGAAATTACTGAAAGGGCACGAAACGAGTTTGTAGGTAAAGTTGAAATGTCGGATCGTTACGCATTTGTGATTCCGGACCACCGGAAAATGTATCTTGACATCTTCATACCTCCCGGAAAAATCCTAAAGGCAAAGAATCGCGATAAAGTTGTGGTGCGCATAACCGATTGGCCGGCCGCTAGAAACCAGAAGCCTACGGGGGAGGTAGTTAGAGTATTGGGCCAGGCTGGGGAGAATGAAGCTGAGATTCATTCCATCATGGCAGAATTTGGGCTACCGTTTGAATTTCCAGAAACGATCTTGTCGGCAGCAAATAAAATCAAAGACCATATATCAAAAAATGAAATAGCCAAAAGACGAGATTTTAGGTCAATTACTACTTTCACCATCGACCCGGAAGATGCCAAAGACTTTGATGACGCACTTTCAATTAAACACTTAGAAAACGGGAATATTGAAGTTGGTGTACATATTGCTGATGTCACCCATTACGTTAGGCCAGGTAGTATCATAGATGAAGAGGCTTTAGAAAGAGCAACTTCAGTGTATCTGGTAGACCGGACCATACCCATGTTGCCCGAACGTCTTTCAAATGAGCTTTGCTCTTTGCGCCCAAATGAAGACAAGCTGACGTTTTCTGCAGTATTCGAAATAGATGGGAATGCCCGGGTGAAAACGCAGTGGTTTGGGCGTAGCATCATTCACTCAGATCAACGGTTTTCCTACGAAGAGGCCCAACAGCGAATAGAAACAGTGGAGGGTACTTTTTCCAAAGAATTAACTATCCTTAATGAGTTAGCCTTAAAATTGAGAATAAACCGATTCAAACGGGGCGCCATTAATTTTGAAACCACCGAAGTAAAGTTTCAATTAGATGATCAAGGCAAACCACTGGCAGTTATTCCAAAGATTCGCAAGGATGCCCACAAAATGATCGAAGAATTCATGTTATTGGCCAATAGAAAGGTAGCTGATTTCATTTACCACAGGAAAAAAGGGAAAGAGAAAGAGACATTTGTTTATAGGATACACGATTATCCAAATGCTGAAAAGCTTACAGCATTTTCTGTATTTGCCAAAAAATTTGGACATGACCTTAGAATTGAAGAACAAGCAATTGCGAAGTCTCTAAACAACCTAATTGAAGATATTGAAGGAAAGCCCGAACAAGATGTACTGCAGCAACTGGCCATTCGCACCATGTCAAAGGCAAAGTATACCACAGAAGCCAAAGGTCATTTCGGACTTGCTTTTGAGCACTATTCCCATTTCACCTCACCAATACGTCGTTACCCGGATGTATTGGTACATCGAATGCTGGCCCACTACTTAAACAATGGGCAGAATCTTCCAAAAGATGAATTTGAAGAAATGTGCGTTCACTCTTCAGATAGAGAAAAGCGGGCTGCTGATGCTGAAAGAGCTTCCATCAAATTCAAGCAAGTTGAATTTATGCAGAGCATGAATGACCAGGAATTTGAAGGAATTGTTTCAGGTGTAACGGAGTGGGGCATCTATGTTGAGCTGGTGAAAACAAAATGCGAAGGTATGGTGCGATTATCAGATATGGGTGATGACTTTTACGAATTTGATGAGGATAATTACCGGGTAGTAGGAAAACGAAGTAAAAACGCGATCACCCTGGGAGACCTGGTGATGGTTACCGTCAAGAAAACTGATATTGATCGACGTACCATAGACTTGCAGTTGGTATGACAGATAATGTTCGAAGCCTTTTGAACCTTATCAATGAGGATATCAGGAATATGGATCTTGAAATGGAGCCATCTGAGCTTTACGAGCCCATTCGTTACATACTTGATTTAGGTGGTAAAAGACTAAGACCCCTGCTTGCACTGCTTTCTTACAGTTTATACCAAACCGATCCAGAGCGAATTGTTGGAATTGCCACAGGTATAGAAGTATTCCACAACTTTACCTTGATGCACGATGATATAATGGACGAAGCTCCATTGCGGCGTGGTAAACCAACGGTACATAAAAAATGGAATGAGCGCATTGGAATTCTTAGTGGTGATGTAATGCTGGTAAAAGCATATGAACGTCTGGAACAAGTAGAGGACCATAAAATCGTCCAGGTATTACGTGCGTTTAACTTATGTGCTTCAGAAGTCTGTAAGGGGCAACAGGTAGATATGAATTTTGAAAAAAAAGAACAAGTTAGTGAAGAGGCTTACCTGGAGATGATCAGACAAAAAACAGCGGTCCTGCTGGGATTTAGCATGGAACTAGGGGCAATATTGGCTGATGCTCCTGAAAATCACCAAAGCTTGCTTAAGCAATTTGGGGTAAATATTGGACTAGGCTTCCAACTAAAGGATGACCTGTTGGACGTTTATGGAGACCAGGAAAAATTTGGCAAACAGGTAGGTGGGGATATAATCTCTAATAAGAAAACTTATTTGCTTACCAAGGCCCTGGAATTGGCTTCAGGTGAGCTCAAAAATGAATTGAAGCAATGGTTAGCTAAATCTGATTTTATTAAAGAAGAAAAAGTAAAAGCAGTAACCAATATCTATGACCAGCTGCGGATAAAAGAGAAAACTGAATTTAAAATCAACCAATACTTTTTATCGGCTTATCAAGCCCTGAACCAACTGGATCAAGACCAGCAACAATTGGCTGAACTTCGTTCCTATGCAGGCTATTTAACCCATAGAGATCGATGAACCTAAGCACTACCATCTGGATTCTGTTGGTGACCATAGCCGCCAGCATTTACGCCTGGAATCGACAGGACCTATACGAAAAATGGATGTTGAACCCATATCAAATCAAACATTACAACCAGTACTGGAGATTCATTACTTCGGGATTTGTACACCTCAACTACCCTCATTTGATTTTCAACATGTTTGCCCTTTACTATTTCGGACAAAATGTTGCTTATTATTTCGGACCGTCTGGAAATTTAATTCTGGTTATTTTATATCTGGCAGGCATTGTAGTTTCTGATATCCCAACCTACCTCAAATATAAAGATGTTCCGAATTATAATTCGCTGGGTGCATCAGGCGGAGTAGCTGCAGTATTGTTTAGCAGCATTATGTTCGATCCCTTGAATGAGATTTACATTTTTTTTATTCCATATGGAATTCCAGGATTTGTAGTGGGTATTCTGTATCTAATCTATTCTTACTACCAGGGGAAACGGATGTCTGACAATATAAATCATGATGCTCATTTATATGGAGCAATATTTGGACTTGCTTTTACGGTATTGCTGCGTCCCGGTGTAATTATCTCATTTATACAGCAGATTAAAGAATGGAGTCCATAAATACCTTTTGTATTGTATAGGAATATACTAAATTTGCCTTGATCACAAATCGTTAAACAATCATATATCATGGAATTAATAGGTATTGGAGCAACCGCTTTTATATGGATCGTCATTATACTTCTATCAGGAGTAATTGGTTTGTGCGCCACAGATTTCTTAAAGATTAAGAAGAAAGAAGAAGAACAATCTAAGTAACTGGTTCGTAGCTAGAAGCTACGAACAGCTGCCTTTGAAGCGCGGCTTTCCATAGCTTGTAGCTACGGAGATAATACGGTATGGCTTGCTATAAATTTATAGATCTAGACTGCTACAGGATCTACTAATACAAACGACCGGTTGTTTCGTTTCTTTCGAAAAACTACCGTTCCATCTATCAAGGCAAATAAGGTGTGGTCTCTACCCATCCCTACGTTTTTACCAGGATGATGAACCGTTCCTCTTTGTCTAACAATGATATTTCCAGCAATGGCTTTTTGTCCACCGTATATTTTCACGCCCAGTCGTTTACTTTCGGATTCCCTTCCGTTTCTTGAACTACCTGCTCCTTTCTTATGTGCCATAATTATTTACCGGTAATTTTTTCGATCTTTACTTTTGTGAAATCCTGTCGGTGACCATTCATTTTTTTGTACCCTTTTCTTCGTTTCTTCTTGAAAACAAGTACTTTATCACCTTTAACATGCTCTAGAATTTTTCCAGAAACCTTGGCGCCCTTCACCTGTGGAGCACCCACCTTGACCTTCCCATCGTTATCAACTAAAAGAACCTGGTCAAATGTTACGGAAGCGCCCGACTCACCTTTCATTAAAGGAACGAAAATATCCTGGTCTGGTGTTACTTTGAACTGCTTTCCGGCTATGTCAACTATTGCATACATGCTTGTATAACTACATTTTGAAAACGGACTGCAAATATAATGTAAATATCATCATTAACAAACGATATTCATGGCTTACAGGAACAGTTAAAAATAAATCATTTTTTTTTCACTGTTCTCATTATCAAGTTTTGGTTGTATTTAATCCTTGCAATGTTTTAAAGCACAAAAAGTTATCCCCGGCTAACAAATTTTTAAATGGATTTTACATATTTTTCACATAAAAATCGTCTTTGATTTTAGCGTTCGATTTTGCAATATTGTAAGTGATCGCGTCGGTAATTTTTTGTCCTTTCACCTAACGCAATCAATCTGAATTTTAGGCGGGAATTTTTGGATTTTAAAGAGTCCATCCTGCTGTTTTTGGTCCTTGGTATAAATTGTTTAAACATTGAAAACCTTTGTCGTATGAGTGAAATTACTGAGCAAATTGAGCCCCTTTTGCAAGAAAATAAAAACCGTTTTGTGCTTTTCCCCATACAGCATGATGACATATGGCAGTACTACAAGAAGGCAGAAGCTAGTTTCTGGACAGCGGAAGAGATCGACTTAGGCCAGGATCTGACAGATTGGGCAAAATTGAATGATGGCGAGCGTCACTTTATTTCCCATGTATTGGCCTTTTTTGCTGCCAGTGACGGTATTGTAAATGAGAACTTAGCTGAGCATTTTGTGGCAGAAGTACAATATACAGAGGCTAAATTTTTCTATGGCTTTCAAATTGCCATTGAAAATATTCACTCAGAAACCTACTCTCTGCTAATCGATACCTATGTTAAGGATGGCAAAGAAAAAGATCGTCTTTTCAATGCCATTGATACCATGGACTGTGTAAAGAAAAAAGCTGATTGGGCATTGAGATGGATTGATGAAGGAAATTTCGCCGAACGGCTGATTGCATTTGCTGCAGTAGAAGGCATCTTCTTTTCAGGTAGTTTCTGTTCTATTTTTTGGCTGAAGAAAAGAGGGTTAATGCCAGGATTAAGTTTTTCTAATGAATTGATCTCCAGAGATGAAGGTTTACATTGCGATTTTGCTTGTCATCTCTATACAAAACATATTATAAATAAACTTCCGGTTGAAACTGTAATTGGAATTATCAAAGATGCAGTGGCTATTGAAAAAGAATTTGTTACTGATTCTTTACCGGTTAAGCTTATTGGTATGAATTCCGATCTTATGTGTCAATACATTGAATTTGTAGCGGATCGACTATTGGATGAACTTACCGGACACAGGATATACAATTCCATCAATCCATTTGATTTCATGGAAATGATATCGCTTCAGGGCAAAACAAATTTCTTCGAAAAACGTGTGGCAGAATACCAAAAAGCAGGTGTGATGAAAAATCCTGCCGGCCGGACAGGCGGGGAAGAAAGTACTGCACATAAATTTTCTTTAGACGAAGATTTTTAGCGTAAATTTAGACAATCAAACTCCAGATAACTTAACCAAAACTTTTAACTTGAACCAATGCTAGTTGTAAAGAGAGACGGACGTCGGGAAACAGTAAAATTCGATAAGATTACCGCCCGAATTGAAAAGCTCTGCTACGGGCTTGACGGAAACTATGTAGAGCCGGTAGATATCGCCAAAAAAGTTATTTCTGGAATCTATGATGGTGTTACTACTGTCGAGCTTGATAACCTGGCAGCCGAAACTGCTGCGTCTCTAACTACCAGGCATCCGGACTTTGCTAAGCTTGCAGCGAGGATAGCCATCTCTAATCTGCATAAAGTCACCAGTAAGTCTTTTTCTAACACCATGAAGAGGCTTTACACCTATGTAGATCCCAAGACCGGCGCGAATGCTCCACTATTATCAAAAGAAACTTATGGTGTGATTAAAAAGAATGCCGCACTGCTGGACTCTAATATTATTTATGATAGAGATTTCAGCTACGATTATTTTGGATTTAAGACGCTGGAGCGTTCCTATTTAATGAAAATAGGGGGAAATATAGTTGAACGCCCCCAACATCTGCTGATGCGGGTTGCCGTAGGTATTCACGGTGAAGATATTCAGGCTGTCATTGAAACCTATAATCTGCTTTCTGAAAAGTGGTTTACACACGCCACTCCTACCCTGTTTAACGCAGGCACGCCTAAACCTCAGTTGTCATCATGTTTTTTACTTACCATGAAAGACGACAGTATTGATGGGATTTATGACACTTTAAAGCAGTGTGCTAAAATATCTCAATCCGCAGGGGGCATTGGATTAAGTGCTCATCACATTCGAGCAAAAGGCTCTTATATTAAAGGTACCGGTGGAACATCTAATGGTATTGTTCCAATGCTGAGAAACTTTGATATGACCGCTCGCTATGTAGATCAGGGTGGAGGAAAAAGAAAAGGTAGTTTTGCCATCTATTTAGAACCCTGGCATGCCGACGTCTTTGATTTCCTTGAACTAAAGAAAAATCACGGGAAGGAAGAATTACGAGCCCGAGACCTTTTTTACGCTCTATGGATACCGGATCTGTTCATGAAACGGGTTGAACAAAATGAAATCTGGTCTTTATTTTGTCCCAATGAAGCACCCGGACTTTCCGATTGTTATGGTGAAGAGTTTGAAAGGTTATATGAAAAATATGAAAAGGAGGGGCGTTATCGTAAACAGATAAAAGCACAAGACCTTTGGTTTGAAATATTAGAATCGCAGATTGAAACCGGCACACCCTATATACTCTATAAAGATGCTGCTAACAAAAAGTCCAATCAAAAAAATCTGGGTACCATAAAATCAAGTAATCTGTGTACGGAGATCATTGAGTACACTTCACCAGATGAAGTAGCTGTTTGTAACCTGGCTTCCATAGCGTTGCCTAAGTTTATTACAGAAGATGGCACTTTTGACCATAAAACACTCTATGACGTAACTTATGTGATTACTAAAAACCTCAATAAGGTAATTGATGTCAATTATTACCCAGTTGAAGAAGCAAAACGATCTAATTTCAGACACCGCCCCATAGGAATAGGAGTACAAGGATTGGCAGATACTTTTATCAAATTACACATGCCATTTGATTCAAGCGAAGCCAAGGCGTTGAACATAGACATCTTTGAAACCATCTATTTCGCCTCGATGACCGCTTCAAAGGATCTAGCCAAATTAGACGGTCCGTATGAAACTTTTAAGGGGTCTCCTGTGTCAAAAGGCATCTTCCAGTTCGATATGTGGGGAGTTTCACCTACATCTGGCCGCTGGGATTGGGCTAGCCTTAAAAAAGAAGTAAAAAAACATGGAGCGAGGAATTCATTATTGCTTGCCCCCATGCCAACAGCTTCTACTTCTCAAATTCTTGGCAATAATGAATGTTTCGAGCCATACACCTCCAATATTTATACCCGGCGAACGCTTAGTGGGGAATTTATAGTGGTAAACAAATATTTGATGAGGGACCTCATTGCACTCGGCTTATGGAATGAAGGCATGAAGAACCGTTTGATTGAAGCCAATGGTTCCATTCAGAATATTCCTGAAATCCCTCAACGCACCAAAGACCTTTATAAAACAGTTTGGGAAATTTCCCAAAAAGTGATCCTTGAAATGGCTGCGGATCGAGGTGCTTATATCTGTCAAAGTCAAAGTATGAACATCCACATTCAGGACCCCAATTTTGGAAAAATGACTTCTATGCATTTTTATGCCTGGAAACTGGGTCTTAAGACCGGGATGTATTACCTAAGATCAAAGGCGGCTACCGACGCTATTAAGTTTACCCTCGATAAAGCAATAGTTAAAAAATCGGAAGCTGAAGGTTTGAAACAAGTTGAGCAAATGTCAATGGAGCAAAAGCAATCAGACCTGCAATGCTCACTGGATGATCCCGACGAATGCATCGCTTGTGGTAGTTAAAAGTGCCCCCGGTCCCGATAGCTATCAGGACCGGAGCCTTCCCCAGAATTAAGAACAAAAAACCCTGCAGTGCAATACTGCGGGGTTTTTATATAATCAGGGAACAACTGATCAACGGGTTAACTATAAGACGCCCCAATTGTCAAAATGGTTGGCACACCTTCGGAATATTTTCGTATTTTAATTTGGTTTAAAACTCCCATGTTCAGAAAAGACGCGGTGGAGCTCTGCTTTTGAATTAAAAATTTGCGGTCACAAATTGTGATAGCAAATCATCAATCTCATTTTGTGAAAGCTTAAACATGAAATCCGGAGGAAACTTGCTGCCGTTTCTTTTCACTTATTGCCTAACACCACTATTTATTCCAAAAGCATTTAAGAAAAATCAACGATTTTCAAAATATCAAGACTCACTCCTACCAGTGTAAAACAGGTGTTGAATTTTTAATCCATTCTCCGAAACCAGTTATCACAAATATCGATATAGCTTTTATTAAATTCCACAACGTCCTCGCACAATACAATTCTCCCAATTAATTGGGTTACATAGGGATTGGCATCAATTCCGTACCAACCTCTATCTTCCATAACCAGTTTCCAAGTTGATGTTTGTGTCTTAATTTCGTTTTCAATTATGTCTAATGTATTATCTACCTTAAATTCAATTTCTAGTCCTTGATATTCCTTATTATTTGCTTGATCCGGCGCATAATAGCAGGCAATATATTCCCATTCCCATTTGCCAATCAAAGCATTTGCAATCCCCGCAGAATCCCAACTTGCATTTTTATGACAATCAAACATATCCCCCTGTGCAAATGGAGGATTAATTGACTGCTGATCACAAGCTGACGCAAGAATAAGGCTAAGAAAAATCAATACTGCTGAATGCTTCTTCACTTGGGTGGATAATATTTCAATATTTACACAAATTCAAATTGAATCGTTTTATATCAATGACCCTGGTATTAAAAAATAGGTTGTAAAAATTATAATAAAAAGTTTACATGATCGACCAATCAGGATTATGGCAACACCTTGAAGTAAATTCAAACTCAAGATTTAATCATAAAGCTATTGACTGATAAAACTTATTCCCGTTGTCTCATAATCAATTAAGAAATTATATCTTTTCATCATTACTAGTCTTTCTTGAGCCGAGGATCAAACAAAAACTCTTCGGTTTCCAATAGGGTGATTTTAGAGAAATCTGAATGATTAGGATTGAGGATATAGTTAAATTCTGATTGAATGATTGCTGAAGGTACTTTTAAAATTGCGGTTT
>QIMC01000299.1 GCA_003232185.1 Flammeovirgaceae bacterium
CGTCCCTGATTAAAGAAGATTTTTCATCCGCCTATTTCAATATGGGAAATGCCTATATGAGCATGGAACGATACAGTAAAGCCCTGGACTCTTATCACCAAACTGTGGCACTTGAAGGACCATCTTCGGAAACACATTATTGTATGGGTGAGGCCTATGAGAAGCTGAAGCACTTAGATCTTGCACTTAAATACTACCGAAAAGCCTATAAGCTGGACAATTTCTACGATGAAGCTGCTTTCGGTATTGGAAGCTGCCTCCACCAACAAGAGAGATGGTATGAAGCGATCCATTTTTTCAATAAAGCTCTTAAGCTGAACCCGGATAGTGAACGTTATTGGATGGATTTGGCCGATGCTGAGTACAAAGTTGGAAATCTGGTCTCAAGTCTTGAAGCATATCAAAAAGCAGCTACGCTGGAACCGGAAAATATAGAAGTCTGGTTAAGGTGGTCTTACTTGTATTATGAACAAGGAGATTACCTCAAATGTTTGGAGTTAATCCAAAATGGGCTGGAAGAGAACCCAACTGAATCGAGTTTGTACTTCCGCTCTGTAGCCTATTTCATTGCGGCAGGGAAATATAAAGAGGGCTTGGCATATTTGGAAAATGGTTTAATTTTGGACTTTGAAAAGCACCTGGAGCTACTGGAATTTAATCCCAATCTTCGAAATCAAAAAGTGCTCCTGAAAATCATTGATCAGTACAGACCTGAAAATTAAATGAACTATAAATTAAACAACATACCAGAGCGTACTCAAAAACCACGTCATTTTGGATATACCATGGTAATGGATAAGGGATTGAGTTTAAGAGAAGTTGATGACTTCCTGGAAGTTTGCAGTGAATACGTTGACATTGTAAAGCTGGGATGGGGTACCTCATATGTAACACCTAACCTAAAAGAAAAGCTACAAAAATATAGGGAACACAATATACCCACCTATTTTGGCGGGACCTTGTTTGAAGCTTTTGTGGTAAGAAACCAGTTTGATGATTACTGCGAGATCCTTGACAGGTATGAGATGACCTTTGTGGAAGTGTCGGATGGATCAATTGAATTAGATCATCAGATAAAATGCGACTACATTAACAAATTAAGCTCAAAGGTCACCGTTCTTTCAGAGGTGGGATCAAAGGATGTAGAAAAGATTATTCCACCTTATAAGTGGATAAAATTGATGCAAGCTGAACTTGACGCCGGGGCATGGAAAGTAATTGGAGAAGCCCGTGAATCCGGCAACGTCGGACTATTTCGATCATCAGGGGAAGTAAGAAGTGGCCTGGTTGAGGAAATTCTCACCAAAATTCCTTTTGAAAAAATTATTTGGGAAGCACCACAAAAATCGCAACAGGTATGGTTTATAAAACTACTTGGTGCTAACGTTAATCTAGGAAATATTGCTCCCAACGAAGTAGTTCCTTTAGAAACCGTCCGTCTGGGGCTACGAGGTGATACTTTCGATCATTTTTTTAATAGCTCATCAATTGGCGGATAGCCCAATTCCCTGAAAATGAAGAGCCGAAAAGATACGTTGTACCTATTTCTTAAAGGAATGGGAATGGGTGGAGCAGATATCATCCCCGGAGTTTCTGGTGGTACCATCGCTTTTATTTCGGGCATATATGAGGAGCTGATTACCAGTATTAAATCCATCAACCTTGAAACGCTCAAGCTTATTGGAACCGGCAGGTTCCTGGAATTTTGGAAAAGGATCAATGGCAGGTTCTTAATCGTTTTATTAAGTGGAATACTGGTCAGTCTAATCTCTCTTGCCAATCTGGTAACTAGCTTAATGGAAACCCACCCAATTCAATTGTGGTCTTTCTTTTTTGGTCTCATTGTGGTTTCAGCCTTGGTGGTAAGCAGAGACATTCAGAAATGGACGGGGATGGTAGTAATAAGCTTTTCATTTGGTTGCCTGATAGCATTTTTAATCACCCAAATAGTGCCTGGGGAAACCCCACATACCATCCCCTGGATATTCTTTTCAGGGGCTATCGCCATTTGTGCTATGATTTTACCAGGTATCTCTGGTAGCTTTTTATTAATTATGATGGGTAAGTACTTATTCATTATTAAGGCTTTAACAGAATTTGACCTAAAAGTTATTTTGGTGTTTTCCACAGGCTGTTTGCTAGGGTTAATGACGTTTTCACGGGTTATAAGCTGGCTACTTAAGAAATACAAAGACTTCACTATTGCACTGCTTGCCGGATTTATGATCGGATCACTTAACAAAGTTTGGCCATGGAAACAAACCATCTCCACTTTTATTGATCGGCATGGCGTGGTAAAACCCATGATTCAAGAAAACATTTTGCCCAACACCTATCATGCATTGGGCTACGAAACGTTTTTATGGCAAGCCATCTTGTTTTTCGTTTTAGGAGTAGGGGTGGTATTCCTTCTGGAAAAATTAGCTATTAACCAAAAAAATGGCTGACCCTCAAAAACAATTAGGACTGATTGGCAAACCCCTTTCACACTCATTTTCAAAGTCGTACTTCACGGAGAAGTTCCACAAGCTCGGACTGACAAACTATCACTATGATTTGTACGAGCTTGAAACCATTAATGAGTTCGTGCCGCTGATACGACATACGCCAAATTTGATTGGAATTAATGTCACCATCCCCTATAAAAAGGAAGTGATGCCTTTCCTTGATGAAATAAGCCCTGAAGCAAAGGCCATTGGCGCAGTAAACGTAATTAAAATCGTTGAAGACAAACTGATTGGCTTCAACAGCGACTACTTTGGTTTTAAAACCTCTCTTTTGCAATGGATTCCAAGCGATTGGCAAGGAAAAGCCCTGGTACTGGGTACTGGAGGGGCCTCTTTAGCTGTCATTGCCGTACTTTCAGATATTAATATCCCTTATCAAGTGATTAGTCGTAATCATGGCCACAACTTACTCACCTATAACCAACTAAGAGATCACGATCTGCTGACTACCTATAGGTTGGTACTTAACACTACTCCATTGGGCATGTTACCCAAGATTGAAACTGCCCCGGATCTTGACTATCAAAAAATAGGTTCAGAGCATTTTCTGTTTGATCTGGTATATAACCCTGCCTCCACCACCTTTATGAAATACGGTCAGTCCCGTGGAGCAAAGGTCAAGAATGGGCTGGAGATGCTTGAGTTGCAAGCTGAAAAAGCCTGGGACATTTGGACCAAGTAATCCCGGAATTCGTAAATTAGAAAATGTCATTTCAATTAATTTCTGATTACCAGCCAACAGGGGATCAGCCAGAAGCCATCCGGCAATTGACTGAAGGTCTTCATGCTGGGCTTTCTGCTCAAACACTGCTTGGCGTTACCGGATCCGGTAAAACATTTACCATGGCTAATGTTATACAGAATGTTGAGAAGCCCACACTGGTACTCAGCCACAATAAAACACTGGCTGCGCAACTTTATGGTGAATTCAAGCATTTTTTCCCTCAAAATGCTGTAGAGTATTTCATTTCTTATTATGACTATTACCAGCCAGAAGCTTATTTACCCACTACCAACCTGTACATTGAAAAGGACTTGTCCATCAATGAGGAAATTGAGAAATTAAGACTTAGTGCCACCTCTTCCCTGCTTAGTGGACGTCGAGATGTTATTGTAGTAGCTTCCGTCAGCTGCATCTATGGTATAGGAAACCCAGAAGAATTCGGAAAAAGCGTACTGCACATTCAAGAGGGAGACATAATATCCCGCAATCAATTTTTACTTTCACTGGTTGGCATTCTATACAGCCGGACAGAAGCTGAATTTAAACGAGGTAATTTCAGGGTCAAAGGGGATACCGTTGACATTTTTGTGGCCTATGCAGATTTTGCCTATCGCATTATATTCTGGGGTGATGAAATTGAAAGTATTCAAAGAATTGATCCGGAGACAGGGAAAAAGCTTTCGGAAGAACGACTAATTGCTATTTTCCCAGCTAATCTTTTTGTCACCGGAAAGGAATTGTTGAATCAGGCTATAAATGAAATTCAAGATGACCTGGTGGCCCAGATATCCTACTTTGAATCAGACTTACGTATGCTCGAGGCAAAAAGAGTCAAAGAACGGACTGAGTTCGATATTGAGATGATGAGGGAACTGGGATATTGTTCCGGAATAGAGAACTACTCACGCTACTTTGATAGAAGAGACCCGGGAGACCGGCCATTTTGCCTATTGGATTATTTTCCTGATGATTTCCTGATGTTCATAGATGAAAGTCATGTCACGCTGCCACAGGTAAAGGCCATGTGGGGTGGAGACCGCTCAAGGAAAGTCAATCTGGTAGATTTTGGATTCAGACTGCCTTCTGCTATTGACAACCGCCCATTGACCTTTAATGAGTTCGAAAACATCATCAATCAGGCGGTATATGTAAGTGCTACACCAAGTGATTATGAGCTCCTCCGGTCTGAAGGTGTAATCGTTGAACAAGTGATCAGACCCACCGGTTTATTGGATCCTGAAATTGTGGTGAGGACCAGCAAGAATCAGATTGATGATCTCATGGAGGAAATCAACAATGCCACCGAAAATGGTGAGCGGACACTGGTTACTACACTTACCAAAAGGATGGCGGAAGAATTGACAAAGTTCCTCGAACGGGCAGGCGTAAAATGCAGGTATATACACTCAGAAGTAAAGACCCTGGACCGGGTTGAGATTTTACGTGAATTAAGACTGGGGGTATTTGATGTTTTAGTGGGTGTAAATCTACTCAGAGAAGGACTTGATCTACCTGAAGTGGCTTTAGTGGCCATACTGGATGCTGACAAAGAAGGATTTTTACGCAATGAACGTTCATTAATTCAAACCATTGGCAGGGCGGCGAGAAACGTTAATGGACGGGTTATAATGTATGCAGATAAAGTAACCAATTCCATGCAGCGATCTATTGACGAAACCAAACGAAGAAGAAAGCTACAGAAAGAGTACAATACCACCCATGGAATAGTTCCTGAAACCATATTTAAATCCAAAGATGATATCATGCAGCAAACCCAGGTAGCTGATTCAAAGAAATCCGTTAAGAAATACTATGTAGAGGATGAACAAACCAGCCTTGTTGCAGACCCCGTGGTTGCCTACATGTCTAAAGACGATCTAAATAAGTTAATTACTAAGAATCATAAAGCCATGGAAAAAGCTGCCAAAGACCTTGATTTCCTGGAGGCTGCCCGGCTAAGGGATGAGATTTTAGAACTTAAAAAACTACAAAATAAGTAAACTAAATTGCAAGTGCAGCTGTACGTAGCTCCAAGCTACGTACCAGTAAAACTGCACGTAATATCTTCCGTAGCTCCAAGCTACGGAAAGCTGCACGATTGAATTTTAGGCTGCTACACTACTGCAGCAAATCTGGCTGCTACTTCGTCCCAATTTACCACACTCCAAAAAGCCTTGATATAGTCAGGTCTTTTGTTTTGATAGTTTAGATAATAAGCATGCTCCCATACATCCAACCCAAGAATAGGCTTTCCCTTAACCTCAGCCACATCCATTAGTGGGTTGTCTTGATTTGGCGTAGAACTAATGACCAGATGACCGGCTGAATCCACTACCAACCAAGCCCAACCGGATCCAAACCTGGTGGCAGCAGCCTTGGCAAATTCATCTTTGAATCGGTCGAATGAACCGAATCGCTGATCGATTGCGCTCACCAGATCACCGGTTGGAGCACCTCCTCCATTGGGTGACATTCCAGTCCAAAATAAGTTGTGGTTATAGAATCCGCCACCGTTATTGCGTACCGCTCCATTACCACCTGCATTGGCAAGCAATTCTTCTATGCCTTTACCCTCAAGGTCAGTGCCCGCAATGGCGTTGTTGAGGTTATTGGTATATGCTGCGTGGTGCCGGTCATGGTGTATCTCCATAGTAAGGGCATCAATATGAGGCTCTAGTGCATCAAATGCATAGGGCAAATCAGATAGTTCAAAAGCCATAATTAAGTAGATTTAGGTGTTGAAATTAAGTATAGGGTAGATATCAAATATACTAATTTCTCAATTCTCGAAAGAAGTCCTCAATAAGGTTTTTACAAGAATCTGCCAGCAGGCCACTAACTACCTCGGTTTTAGGATGAAGCAGACCTTGTTGTTGGAATTGATAATTTGAGAAACCTTTCGAAGGGTCCGAGGCTGCATATACCAAACGATTTAGCTGACTCCATGATATTGCTCCGGCACACATCGGACAAGGCTCCAAGGTTACATATAATGTACACTCTGTCAAATACTTGGCTCCTAAATAATTAGCCGCTGCGGTCACTGCCAGGATTTCAGCGTGAGCAGTTACATCTTGTAACTTCTCCGTTTGATTAAAGGTTTTTGCCACAATGGTACGTCCACAGACTACCACTGCGCCCACAGGAATTTCTCCCTGGTCCCGTGCTTTTAGGGCTTCTTTGTAAGCCAAATTCATGTAGTGTTCGTCACTAAATACAGTAAACTCCATGAAGGTTATTTGAATCGGATATTAGCCATTATTTCTTTGGCAGTTGCTTGCCATTTGTCCTTGATTCGAGTCGGGCAATAAAAGGTAAAAACATATACATTAAAGTCCTCTACTGCATATAGTACCATCCTATAGTCATTAACCGATGCCTGGTTACGCAACGAATTAGGGTCGCCCTTTACCGTAGAGGTGAATTCAAAAACAGCATAATCCCTGCCGTTAATTTCTCTTACCTCATTGAGGATGAAATTGACCTCATCGAACAAATTCCTGATATTGTTTTCATTGAACTCCTTCAACAATTCAATATCTTGATTGCTCCAGGGAGTTTTACTGACATTTACCACCAGGTCCACAAAACGATCCTCAGTAGTAAATCCGGCAAGAGGCTCCCTATAACTGATAAATTTATTGCGTATGTCCTGGGCATCCATAGGAATAAATGTGGCTGGAACCGGTAAACTAATATTTTTAGTGACCTCAGTTTGTATCATTTTAAGATCCTGGGCGGCTAAAGTGAGTGACAAAATGAGTGTAGTGGCAGTGATTAATAGATTGCGTGGTGAAAACATATGATAACGGGCAGCTTGATGAGAATCTAAATTGAGTTTAAAAAAGATGAAATCACTAACAAGTATTATTAACTTTGGTCGTCAAAATTAACAATAATATGTTTAGGACACATAATTGTGGCGTGCTTCGAATAGAGGACGTAGGTAAAGAGGTGGTACTCAGTGGTTGGGTACAAAAGGTTAGGGATAAAGGTGGCATGATCTGGGTTGACCTCAGAGACCGCTATGGGATCACGCAACTTATTTTTGAGGAGGGGAAATCAGATCCGGCCGATTTAGAGCGAGTCAAGAAACTGGGAAGGGAGTATGTTGTTAAAGTTGAAGGAAGTGTAGTTGAACGGATTGCAAAAAATGAGAATATACCAACCGGGCATATTGAGATTACCGTAAAGCACCTGGATATCCTCAATTCCTCAAAAGTCCCACCCTTCATTATTGAGGACCAGACCGACGGAGGTGAAGATCTTAGAATGAAGTTCCGGTATTTGGATTTACGAAGGAATGTGGTACGCAAGAACCTGGAACTAAGACACAAAATCAATCAATCTACCCGGCATTATCTTGATGAACATGGATTTATCGAAGTAGAAACACCGGTCCTTATTAAATCTACTCCTGAAGGGGCCCGGGATTTTGTGGTACCCAGTCGCATGAATCAGGGAGAATTCTATGCCTTGCCTCAGAGTCCACAAACATTCAAACAGTTACTGATGGTAAGTGGGCTGGATCGCTACTATCAAATCGTAAAGTGCTTTAGAGATGAGGATCTGAGGGCAGACCGTCAACCTGAGTTTACTCAAATAGATTGTGAGATGTCCTTTGTGGATAGGGAGCAGATATTAGAAACATTTGAAGGCCTTACAAAATACCTGTTTAGAGAAACTCTGGGAGTTTCATTGGAGCAATTTCCAAGGATGAGTTATCAGGAAGCCATGGAGAAATATGGGTCAGATAAACCTGATATCAGATTTGAGATGCACATCGCCAGCATTTCGGAAGTAGCACAGGGCAAGGGTTTCAATGTCTTTGACCAGTCTGAGGCAATATTGGCCATTGTAGTTCCAGGTGCCGCTGAATATTCCCGCAAACAAATAGACCAACTTACAGAATGGGTAAGACGGCCCCAAATCGGAGCCAAGGGAATGGTGTTTGTTAAATGTCTGCCAGATGGAGGATACAAGTCATCTGTTGATAAGTTTTATAGCCAGGAAGACCTGAAAAATTGGGCACAAACCACAGGAGCTGAGTCTGGAGATCTGATCCTGGTGCTGTCAGGGCCGAAGGATAACACCCTAAAAGCCATCGGGGAGTTACGCCTGGAAATGGGCCGCCGATTAAATTTAATGGACGCTCAAGGATATCGCCCTTTATGGGTGGTGGATTTTCCCTTGCTGGAATGGGATGATAATGCCCAACGTTATCATGCCATGCACCATCCATTCACTTCACCAAGTAAGGAGGACCGGCACTTGCTGGATGAAGATGCTGGGTCGGTACGAGCGAATGCCTATGACCTGGTGATAAACGGGGTAGAGATCGGTGGAGGGTCAATCCGGATCCATGACCGCTCATTACAGCAACAAATGTTCAGATTGCTGGGATTCACCGAAGAGGAAGCTGCTGCTCAATTTGGTTTCCTCATGCAAGCATTTGAATATGGAGCTCCACCACATGGAGGCATTGCATTCGGTTTTGACCGGTTATGCGCACTAATGGGAGGATCAGACTCAATTAGAGACTATATCGCATTCCCAAAGAACAATGCGGGCCGTGATGTGATGATTGATTCACCCAGCGCTATTTCCAAGGAGCAATTAGATGAATTGGGGCTTGATATTCAAGGATTCACCCATTAAGATGTGGCTGCGGTCACCGGCCGTGAATCAGCAACCGCCTTCGCCGGTTTACCTTTCTTATGGGATAGATCTATTACCACAGGTGCGGCAATAAATACCGAGCTATAGGTTCCTACTACTATACCCACCAACAGTGCGAAACTGAACCCTTTAAGCACTGCTCCTCCAAATACGAACAGAATGGCTACTACCACTAAAGTGGTAAACGAAGTAACTAAGGTTCTGCTCATGGTGGCATTTATGGCTTCATTAAAGTTGACTATCATCTCTTTTTTGTGATTTAGGGTCAGGTTTTCCCTGATGCGGTCAAATACTACCACTGTATCATTTATTGAGTAACCAACAATCGTAAGCATAGCAGCAATAAACACCTGATCCACTTCGTACTTGAACCCTAACAATCCAGCAATAGCAAAGGCCGATAACACCACTAAAGTATCATGCAGCAGAGCAACCACTGCTCCAAACCCAAACTGCCATTTTCTGAATCGCATAAAAATATAGAGAAATATGGCTGCCAGAGAAAAGAGTATCGACTGTATAGATGCATTCTTGATATCATCTGCAATGGTAGCTCCAACTTCTTCAGAACTGGAGATGGTAAAGTGTTCCTGGTCAACCCGGGCATCATTCTGGATAAATTGCAATCCGGTAAAGTCCTCGATCCCCTGGATCAATGCTGCTTCTACTATCCCACTGGTTCCCTCATCGTCATTATCAATTAAGTAGCTGGTAGTAACCTTTAGTACATTGTTCCCACCGAAGGTCTTTACATCCGGTGAGGTATTTCCAAATTCATCAGCCAACGCAGCCTTCAAATCGGAAGCTACTATTGGTTCATTGAAGGTCACCACATAAGATCGTCCACCCAGAAAGTCCACCCCAAAATTCAAACCCCCGGTGGTGAGCATAATAGTTATACCGATGGTTATGAAAATGCTAGAAAACGCATAGCCGAATTTCCTTTTTCCTAAAAAATCCAGGTTGAGATTACTGAGAAAATCTTTTGAGATAATGGTATCAAAGTTCATTTTACTTTTATCTCCTTTGCGTGACATCCACTCAACGATAACTCGTGAGATAAATACCGCAGAGAAAAATGAGCAAACTATTCCAATCATTAAGGTGATGGCAAACCCTTTCACCGGGCCCTGTCCGAGCACATAAAGAATCACTGCGGTTAAGAATGTGGTTACGTTTGCATCGATTATTGAGCTATAGGCCTTTTTATATCCGGTACTAATTGCGGCTTTAATTTTACCTCCAATGCGCAACTCCTCTCGAATCCGTTCGAATATTAGCACATTGGCATCAATGGCCATACCTATGGTAAGTACGATTCCCGCAGCGCCCGGTAAGGTTAGTGCGGCATTCAACTGGGCCAGTACCCCCAATATGAAGAATACATTAAATAATAGAGCCAAATTGGCTACCAATCCACCTCTGGCGTAGTACAACACCATAAATATCAATACCACTCCCACCAATCCGATCAGAATCGAATTAATTCCCTGTGACTGGGCCTCCTGGCCTAAGGTGGGGCCTATGATCGCTTCCTGAACAATTCGGGTAGGTGCAGGAAGTGCTCCAGCTTTCAATACGTTGCCAAGATCTGCTGCTTCTTCAATAGTGAAGTTCCCTGATATTACGGAGCTACCATTGGGAATCTCCTCATCAACTCCGGGAGCTGAGTATACATAATTGTCTAGTACGATAGAGATCCTGGTTCCGGTAGAGGCAGCATTAGCGGTTAAGGCAGCCCATTTTCGTGCCCCCGTAGAATTCATGGACATGTATACTGCTGGCCTACCTCGTTCGTCATAATCCTGCCATGCATTGGTGATTACCTCTCCGGTCAGAGGTGCCTTTCCTCCCCTTTGGGTTTTAATGGCGAACAACTCCAGCATTGGAGTGG